>NZ_LEKI01000200.1:0-8831 GCF_001029525.1 Nocardiopsis sp. RV163
GGCGGGCGGGGGCCCAACGCCGCGCTGTACGCGGTGGTGCCCGAAAGCGCCTACGTCGCGGCCCTGGACGTCAGCGCGAGCCGGGTGACCGCGACGATCGCCGACATCACGGGCCGCATCGTCAGCGACGTCGCGGTCGACCCCAGCGCCTCCGACGACCCCGTCGCGCTCGTCCACACCGCGGTGATGCGCCTGGCCGACACGGCGGGGGTCGCGCTGGACAGGGTCCGCGCCTGTGTCATCGGCACCCCCGGCGTCGTCGATCCCCGCACCGGCGACATCCGCTTCTCCTTCGACCTGATGTCCTGGCACGAGGGAGTCCTGGAGGCCCTGCGCGCCGACCTCAAGCGCTCGGTCATGATCGAGAACGACGTGAACCTGGCCGCCCTGGCCGAGCACTCCGAGGGCGCCGGGGCGGGGGTGGCCGAGTTCGTCCTCATCTGGCTCAGCGCCAACGGCGGCGTGGGCATGTCCACCATGATCGACGGCCGCATCCACCGGGGCCGCTCGGGCGGCGCGGGCGAGATCGGCTACCTGCCCGTGCCCGGGGCGCCCATGCCCACCGACGTGGGCCTGTCCGGCGGCTACGAGTCCCTGCGCGACGGCGCCAGCCGCGAGCTGCCCCACGGTTTCCAGGCGCTGGTCAAGGCGGGGCAGGTAGTCGAGTTGGCCGCCGGGTACGGCATCGAGGGCACCGATGTCACCGAGGTGGTCGGGGCGGCCTCCGCGGCGGGGACCCCGGAGGCGGACGCCTTCCTGGACGCCTTCGCCGAGCGCCTGGCCCGCGGCGTGGCCGCGGTCGCGGTGATCCTGGACCCCGGCCTGGTGGTGCTCGGCGGGGACGTGGCCCGGGCGGGCGGTGCGAAGCTGGCCGAGCGGGTCCAGGCGGCCACCGCGCGCATCGCCCCGAACGCGACCGAGGTCGCGCTGGGAAGGGTTGAGGGCAGCCCGGTCGTGCGGGGCGCTCTGCTGCACGCCCTGGAACGGGCCCGGGAGGACGTCTTCTCCTCGACGGTTTGAACCCGCCGGGCTCCGGCCCCATGGGAGCCCTCCCACGGCGGCGGGAGCGGGCCCTCACCAGAGGGAGCCCGTCCCAGGCAGTCCCTTTCGCTCCTTCGTCCGCGCCCCGGCCTCCTCACCCGGCCGGGGCGCGGCCACCCGGCCCGCGCGGGCCGGGTACGGAGGGCTCAGGACGGCCGGGCCAGCTCCCGGACCATCACCACGCGCGGCAGCACCCGGATGCCCGCCCGCTCCTCGGCCCGCCAGACCTCCTCCATGCCCGGCCCCCACTCCGCCGGGGGGAGCACGGAGAACCCGCGGTCCGCGTACCAGGGCCCGTTCCAGGGCAGGTCGCGGAAGGTGGTGAGGGTGAGACGGCTGTGACCGGCGGCAGCAGCCTCGGCGCACACCGCCTCCAGCAGGGCAGCGCCGATCCCGCGCCTGCCGTGCCCGGGGTGCACCGCCAACTGCTCCAGGTGCGGGCGGCCGTCCACGGTCACCGTCGCGGCCAGGCCGACCACGGAGCCGCCCGTCGCGGAGGCCTCGGCCACCAGGACCCGTTCCGCGTGCGCGAGCACCTCCCGAGGGTCGTCGGGGGGCAGCACCACCCCGGCGGCGGCGAACACGGTGTCCGCCGCCAGCGACACCTCCACCACTCGCGGTTCGTCCTCCGGCCGCATCGGTCGGATCCCCTGTCGCCCCACCGGTCCCCCCGTACTCGTGCCCTCTCCGGCGCGTACGACATCCTGGCCGGTTCCGGCCGCCGCTGCCAGCCGTTTTCACGTCCCGGCCAAAGGTGCCCGGGCCCGCTCGTGCGCGCTCACGCGCACGGGCCCTCCGATGCCGCCGAGGGGTGGAACCACCCTGCGGCGCGCCGCCAGCCCGCGCCATGCGGGTGTCCGGCCGGGGGCGGGTCAGGGACGCAGGCGCAGCCCCTTCGGGGTCACGTGGAAACCCGCCGCCACCAGCGCGGCGTCCACCGGCGTCGCGAACACCTCGGCCCCGTCGGCGCGCTCCACCGTCAGCGCCCCCGCGCGTCCGTCCCGCACCGCCCCGGCCAGGGCGCGGGCCGCCCGCTCCAACAGGGCGGGCGGTGAACCGAAGGTCAGCACCGAGCGGCCGCCCCGCCCCACGTACAGGGTCAGCCGCCCCTCGTCGATCACCACCAGGGAGCCCGCCGCCCGGCCCGGCCTGGCCTGGGCGTCCCCGGGCCAGGCCAGGTCCGCGCCGAACGGGTTCGCCGGGTCTGTCGCCGCCAGCACCACCGGCTCCGCCGCGCCGCCGGAAACCGAGCGCAGCCGGTCCACCGCGCCCGGCAGCGCGAACTGGGCGCCGCCCAGACCGTCCACGAAGTAGCCGCGGCGCACCCGGCCCGACTCCTCCATCGTCCGCAGAACCCGGTACTCGTCCGGGGAGATCCGCCCGCCCTGGTGGCCGCGCACCAGCACACCCCGGCGCTCCAGGCGCGCCTCCAGCCGCGCCAGGACCCGCCTGGTGGGATCGCCCTCCCGCTCGGGCAGGACCCACCACCGCCCCGAGGCCGTGGGCGGTCCCGACCGGGTGGGCAGCACCGGGCGCGCCAGCCGCCCCGCACGCGAGGGCGAGCGACGCGGAGCGGTCCCCGAGCCCAGCACCGCGCGCAGCGGGGCCAGGGTGTCGTTGGTGACACAGCCCGACCACACAAGCTCCCACAGAGCCGCGACCAGCTCCGCGTCCGTCACGGCCGAACCCCCCGGAGCGCCCGCCACACGGTCGGCCAGGTCGCGGAAGAACAGCGCCCCGCCCCCGCGCAGCGCCTCCAGCGCCGCGTGGGCCGTGGTGCCCTCCCGAGGCGGCACCGGTTCGGGCAGCAGCAGGGCCGCCTCGTCGGCCGGGGCCAGGCACACCCATCCGTCCTGCCCGGGCAGCGCGCCCGCACCGGCCCACACGACCTCGCCCGCCTGTGTCAGCTCGTCCAACCGCCGGGGCGCGTAGTCCTCCACGCGGGAGGGCAGCACGAGGTCCTCCAGCGCCGACGCCGCCACCGTCGCGCCGCGCAGCGACTCCACGGCCTCGAACACCGCGTCGGGTCCGCGCCACCGCTCACCCGCGACGGCGCGCTGCCACAGCGGCGCGAACGCGGCCAGGGCGGTCTGCGCGACCGGCTCCACCTCGCTGCGCAGCCGCGCGACCGACCCGCGCCGCAGCCGCCGCAGCACGTCGGCGTCGCACCACTCGGTGCCCGCCCCGCCGGGCCGGAACCCGCCCCGGTGGACGCGCCCCAGCCGGGACAGCTCCCGCAGCACGCCCTCCACCACGTCCGCGCCGAGCCCCAGCCGCGCCGCGGCCTCCCCGGAGGAGAACGGCCCGTGCGTGCGCGCGTAGCGCGAGACCAGATCGCGGGTCGGCGCCTCCACCGGCTCCAGGAGGGCCCCGGCGACACCGGCGGGCGGCCGCGCGCCCAGCGCGTCGCGCAGCCGCGTCGCGTCCTCCACCGCGCACCAGCGCTCGGCGCCCGCCACGGTCATCCGCACCACACGGCCCGCGGACTCCAGCTCCTCCAACCACTCCCGCCGGGCTCCCCGCGCACCAGCCTCCTCCGTGGTCAGCGGCCCCACCTCGCGCAGCAGGTCGGCCGCGCCCTCGGCGTCCCGGGCGCCCGAGCCGGGCGCGGTCCGCTGCAACAGCGCGCCGACCTCCTCCACCACGCGCGGATCGAGCAGTTCCCGCAGGTCCGCCTCTCCCAGAAGGTCGGCCAGCAGAGAGGTGTCCAGGGTCAGCGCCTGCGCGCGCAGCTCGGCCGCGGGTGCGTCCCCCTCGTACAGGAACGCCGCCGTGTACTCCATCATCAGAGCGCGCGCGAACGGCGACGCCGTCTCGGTGCGCACCTCCACCACCCGTGTCCGGCGGGAACGGACGCCCTCCAGCGCCTCCACCAGGGCGGGTACGTCGAACACGTCCCGCAGGCACTCCCGCACCGCCTCCAGCACGATCGGGAACGACCCGTAACGGCCCGCCACCGACAACAGGTTGGAGGCCCGCAGCCGCTGCTGCCACAGCGGCATCCGCCGGTCCGGCCGCTGACGGGGCAGCAGCAGGGCCCGCGCCGCGCACTCGCGGAACCGCGCGGCGAACAGCGCCGACCCGGGCAGCTCGCCGGTGACCGCCTCCTCCACCTCCTCGGGGTCCAGCGCCACCAGGTCGGCCAGTTCGCCCTGCCGGTCCCAGCCCCCGGCGTCCGGCAGCCGCAGCACGATCCCGTCGTCGCCGTGCACGACCTGCGCGTCCGCGCCGAACCGGTCCCGCAGCCGCCGCGCCAGGGCCATCGCCCACGGCGCGTGCACCCGCGCGCCCAGCGGGGAGTGCACGACCGCGCGCCAGTCCCCGAGCTGGTCGCGGAAGCGCTCGACGACCACGGTCCGGTCGTCGGGCACGTGGCCGGTGGCCTCCCGCTGCTCGGAGACGTACTCCGCCAGGTTGCGCGCGGCCCACGCGTCCAGTCCCGCCCCCTCGGCCAGGGCCAGCGCCTGCGCCGGTTCGGCCGCGGCCAGCTCCCGGGTCAGCGCGCCCACCGCCCGGCCCAGCTCCGCGGGCCTGCCCTGCGCGTCAGCCTTCCAGAACGGCATCCGGCCCGGCCGCCCCGGAGCGGGGGAGACCAGTACCCGGTCGGCGGTGATCGCCTCGATCCGCCACGAGGTGGACCCCAGCACGAACACGTCGCCCACCCGCGACTCGTAGACCATCTCCTCGTCCAGCTCGCCGACCCGGGTGGGCGCCCGTCCCGGCGCGGAGCCCTCGTCCCGCCCGGTCAGGTGCACCCCGTACACGCCCCGGTCGGGGATGGTGCCGCCGCTGACCACCGCCAGCCGCTGAGCGCCCGGGCGCGCCCGGAGCACGTCCGCCTCCCGGTCCCACACCAGGCGGGGGCGCAGCTCGGCGAACTCGTCCGAGGGGTAGCGGCCGGACAGCATGTCCAGGACCGACTCCAGCACCGTGTCCGCCAGGTCGGCGAAGGGCGCGGCCCGCCGGACCAGGGCGGCCAGCTCGGGCACCGGCCAGTCGTCCACGGCGGCCATCGCCACGATCTGCTGCGACAGGACGTCCAGGGGGTTGCGCGGCATCTCCAGGCGCTCGATGGCGCCCGCGCGCATCTGTCCGACCACCACGGCCGTCGCCAGCAGGTCGCCCCGGAAGCGGGGGAGGAAGACCCCGCGCGAGGTCCCGCCCACCTGGTGCCCCGCCCGGCCGACCCGTTGCAGGCCGCTGGCCACCGACGGCGGCGAGGCCACCTGCACCACCAGGTCGACCGCGCCCATGTCCACGCCCAGCTCCAGGCTGGAGGTGGCCACCACGCAGCGCAGCTCGCCCCGCTTCAGCTCGTCCTCGATCAGGGCCCGCTCGGCCTTGGACATCGAGCCGTGGTGGGCGCGGGCGACCACCGGGGGGCCGCCGCGGCTGTGCCCGGACTGGGCGATGACCTGCGCTGGAACCTCCTCCGGCGGCAGGCGCCCGCCGTGCCGTTCGGCGTGCAGGTCGTTGACGCGGGCGCACAGCTTCTCCGCGGTGCGGCGCCCGTTGGTGAACACGATGGTGGAGCGGTGGGACTCCACCAGGTCCAGGACCCGCCGCTCCACGTGCGGCCACAGGGACCCGCCGCCCGCGCCCCGGGCGCCGCCGCCTTCCTCCGCGCCGCCGGAGGGCCGGGCCGGCCCCGGGGCGCCGGGCTCCTCCATGTCGGGGACGGGCACCACCACGCGCAGGTCCATGCCGGGGGAGCCGGGCGGGGCGACGACGTCCGCGCCGCCCAGGAACCGCGCCACCAGGTCGGGCGGGCGCACGGTCGCCGACAGGCCGATCCGCTGCGCCGGGCGGTCCAGCAGGGCGTCCAGCCGCTCCAGGCTCAGCGCCAGGTGCGCGCCGCGCTTGCTCCCCGCGAGCGCGTGCACCTCGTCGACGATGACCGTCTCCACCCCGGCCAGACCCTCCCTGGCCCGCGAGGTGAGCACCAGGAACAGCGACTCGGGCGTGGTGATGAGCACGTCCGGCGGCCGGGTGGCCAGCCTGCGCCGCTCGGCGGCCGGGGTGTCGCCGGTGCGCACCCCCACGGTGACCGGGGACAGCGAGTGCCCCCCGGCCTCGGCGGCGGCCGCGATCCCGGCCAGGGGGACGCGCAGGTTGCGCTCCACGTCCGCCGCGAGGGCCTTGAGCGGGGACACGTACAGCACCCGGCAGCGGCGGGCGCGGTCCTCGGGGACGGGGGCCGAGGACAGCCGGTCCAGCGACCACAGGAAGGCCGACAGGGTCTTGCCCGAGCCGGTCGGGGCCACGACCAGCGTGTTCCTCCCGCCCTGGACCGACTCCCAGGCGCCGGTCTGCGCGGGGGTGGGGCCCGCGGGAAAGGCCCGGTCGAACCAGGTCCTGGTGGCGGGTCCGAAGCGTTCGAGGGGGCGGGGCGCACGGCTCATACCGCCAGTGTGCCCGCGGTCGGGGACAAAGGGGAGGGGACGCGGCGGACGCCGCGATCACCGATACTGGGCCCGATGAGACTCACGGTTTTCTGGCGCAACATGCACGAGCAGTTCGGCGAGGCCTACGCGCAGAGCGTGGCCCGCGACCACGTCCTGGAGGGGCTCGGTTCCCGCACGGTGGAGCAGGCGCTCGCCGACGGGGTGGCCGTCAAGGAGGTGTGGCGCGCCGTGTGCGACGCATTCGACCTGCCCGCCTCCAGGCGCTGATCCGGCGACGGACCTCCCGCGGGGCCGCATCCGTTTCGCACACAGCGTCGAACACAGGTTCGGGTAGGGTGGGTTGTCCACAGGCGGACGTGGGACGTCGCGATTGTCGTAGCGACCGCGTAGCGTCGTGCTCACCATGAAGAAAAAGGCATCCACCCAACAACAGGGGTATCCCGTGGCATCTGGAGACCGAGACAAGGCTCTCGAAACAGCGCTCGCCCAGATCGAGCGGCAGTTCGGCAAGGGCTCCATCATGCGCCTGGGCGACGACGACCGCCCGCCGGTGGAGTCGATTCCCACCGGGGCGATCGCGCTCGACGTGGCGCTCGGCATCGGCGGCCTGCCCCGGGGCCGCGTCGTGGAGGTCTACGGCCCCGAGTCCAGCGGTAAGACCACCGTGGCCCTGCACGCGGTGGCCAGCGCCCAGCGGATGGGCGGCATCGCGGCCTTCGTCGACGCCGAGCACGCGCTCGACCCCGAGTACGCCAAGAAGATCGGCGTCAACACCGACGACCTGCTGCTCTCTCAGCCGGACACCGGTGAGCAGGCGCTGGAGATCGTCGACATGCTCATCCGCTCCGGCGCGGTCTCCATCATCGTCATCGACTCCGTGGCGGCCCTGGTGCCCCGCGCCGAGATCGAGGGCGAGATGGGCGACAGCCACGTCGGACTCCAGGCCCGCCTGATGTCCCAGGCGCTGCGCAAGATCGCCGGTGCGCTCCACCAGACCAACACCACCGCGATCTTCATCAACCAGCTCCGCGAGAAGGTCGGCGTCATGTTCGGCTCGCCCGAGACGACGACCGGCGGCAAGGCGCTCAAGTTCTACGCCTCGGTGCGCCTGGACGTGCGCCGCATCGAGACGCTCAAGGACGGCACCGACGCGGTCGGCAACCGTACCCGCGTCAAGGTCGTCAAGAACAAGGTCGCGCCGCCCTTCAAACAGGCCGAGTTCGACATCCTCTACGGGGTGGGCGTCTCGCGCGAGGGCAGCCTCATCGACCTGGGCGTGGAGCACGGCATCGTCCGCAAGTCGGGCGCCTGGTACACCTACGAGGGCACCCAGCTGGGCCAGGGCAAGGAGAACGCGCGCAACTTCCTGCGCGAGAACGCCGACATGGCCAACGAGGTCGAGAAGAAGATCAAGGAGAAGCTGGGCGTGCCCGTCAAGGGCGACGACAGCGCCTCCGGCCCGGCCGCCGAACCGGCCAAGGCCGCCGCGGAGGCGGCCGCGGACCCGGCCGCCGCGGCCAAGGCTCCCGCCAAGCGCGCCGCGGCCAGGACTCCCAAGGCGCCCGCGGCTGATGCGTGAGGGGGGCCGGTCCCCGGACCGGCACCACTCCGAGGACGACGGCCCCTTCCCGGGCGGGGCCGCCCCGCCCGGGAAGGACCCCGAGGCCGAGGCACGCGCCCTGGTCCTGCGGATGCTCACCCACTCCCCGCGTACCCGCGCCCAGCTTGAGCGGGCCCTGCACCGCCGTGAGTACGAGGAGGAGGTCGTCACCTCGGTCCTGGACACGTTCGGCGAGGCCGGGCTGATCGACGACGCCGCCTTCTCCCAGGCCTGGGTGTCCTCCCGCCACCACGGCAGACGGCTCTCCCGCCGCGCACTGGCCCAGGAGCTGCGCACCCGCGGCGTGGAGGAGGACACCGTCCGGGAGGCAGTCGGCGAACTCAGCGACCAGGACGAGGAGGAGGCCGCCCGCGACCTGGCGCGCCGCCGCCTGGCCGCCACCCGGGGCAGGGACCAGGAGACGCGTACCCGCCGCGCCCTGGGCTTCCTGGCCCGCAAGGGCTACTCCGCTGGCCTGGCTTACCGGGTGGTCCGCGAGGAGCTCGAACGCGAGGGCGTGGAGGCCGAACTCCACGCCCCCGACCCCGACTTCTGAGCCGTCGCCGCCGATCCCGCAGGGGGCGTCGTCACCGCCGTCCGGGCTTCGATCCCGACGGCAGCCGCCCGTGCACGGGCTCCCCGGGGAACCGAGGTACCCGAGGACCCGGACCGGTGTACGGGGACGGCCCCGAGGCCGACCCGCCCCCTTCCGACCCCGAGGAGCCGCGCAGGGGCAGCCGCCGCCAGCGGTCGGGGCGGTGGTGTCCTTCGCCGGTCGTGGGGAC
>NZ_LEKI01000201.1:0-8567 GCF_001029525.1 Nocardiopsis sp. RV163
GGCGGGGTGATACCGGCCAGGTGGGCGGCGGTGGCGTTGGTCGCGGTGGTCCAGGCGGTGACGGCGTCGTCGTAGGCGTTCAGCGCGGTCCGGTAGGCGGTGACCTGGTTCTCGTAGGCGGTGCGGGCGCCGTCGAGGGCCGCGCGGTTCACGGGGGTGGGGTCGGCGGCGTGGGCCCTGTGCGCGTCGAGGTAGGCCTTGACCAGCGCTGGGAGCCCGGCGCGCTGCTCGGTGTAGGCGGCCTCGGCGGCGGCCATGGCCGTGGCGGCGTCGTACTCGGCGGTGATGGGCGCGTCGGCGGCGTCGGCCTGTTCAGGGGTCAGGACGCCCAGGGCGACGGCGTCGCTCCGGGAGATCCAGGCACTGGTCCTGTTGGTGTGGTGGGAGGTGAACTGCCGGGGGGCGGTGCCGCCGAAGAACGTCTTCTCGTCGGTGCGCGCACCGGTGGTCCAGGTGGTGTCGAACTCCACCAGGTAGGCCGTGCCGAGCCGCTGGCGCTCCATGTCGGAGGGCTCTCCGCTTGCCAGGCCGTGGCCCGTGGGCGAGTCGCCGGTGACAGTGCGGGCCGCGGTCTCGCCGGAGCCGGTCATGTGGGCTGTGCGGTCGCTGTCGTCGGGGTCCACGGTGTGGTGGCCGGTGGGCCGGAAGGCCGTGGTGGCGCTGGCGCCGCCGCCCCGGGAGCGGCCGTGGGAGACGCTGCGCCCCTCGGCCTCCTTGCGGACCAGCCGGGCGTCGGGGCGTGCGGTGAGGATACGGGCTCCGGTGAA
This sequence comes from Nocardiopsis sp. RV163, assembly GCF_001029525.1. Classification (NCBI taxonomy): domain Bacteria; kingdom Bacillati; phylum Actinomycetota; class Actinomycetes; order Streptosporangiales; family Nocardiopsidaceae; genus Nocardiopsis; species Nocardiopsis sp. RV163. The sequence goes on from NZ_LEKI01000201.1 coordinate 768, forward strand.
GTCGGGGGTGGCGGCGACGCGCCACTGGGAGCGTCCGATCCGCAGGATGTCGGTACCTGAGGGGCGGCCGAGGTTGTGCGAGAGGAGGCCCTTGAGGGCCACGGGGTTGAGCGAGTTGTCGATGGGGGTGTAGCGGGGGTCGAGTGCGAGGTGGTCGGCTACGTGACGGCGGGCGTCGTCGGTCGTGCGGACGTGGTGGGCGCGGAGCCGGTCGAGTTGCTCGGCGCTCGGGTTCCCTCCGAAGTCGGGCGCGGTCGGGGGTGTCCAGCCCAGCGACGCGGCGACGGTCCGCAGAGCGGTGTCGCGCAGGTCGGGACCGTGGACGGCGGTCGGCATGATGACGGCGTCGCGCAGCGCGTCCGGCGGCGGGGTGAGCTCCCCGGTGGCGGTGGTGACGGCCCCCGCGAGGGTGTCGCCCGCGCGGGGGGTGGCGGCGGGCGGTGCGGGCACCGTGTCCAGCGGTGCGGCGGGAGCCGCGGGCGGGGTGAACTCCAGCGACGAACCCAGGTGGAAGGCGCGGACCCGCCCGCCGTCCACCGTCGTTTTCTCCACGACCGGTGGCTTGTACTCCAGGTACGGCGCCCTCTCTGCCCGCCTGACGCCCGCGGTGGGCACGAGCCCGTCGCCGTCGACCTCGATGGTCAGGGTCAGGGACGCGTCCTCCGACATCTTCACGTAGGGGCCGGAGGACTCCATCACGATGGTGTGGGTGGTCTCCGAGGACGAGGACAGCCACGCGGACGCGCTCCTGGTTCCACCGACCCCCGCCGCGGGGGAGACGAAGCGGAGGCTGCTGTCCGGGGGGCGGTCACCGCCGCCGTTCGTGCCGCTGGGCTGCCAGGGGACGAAGTCCAGGCCCGTGGTGCGCGAGGTCTGCCGGGAGTCCTGGTGCGAGTGCTCGGCCTGCCAGGAGTGGGTCTCGACGGTCGCGGCGGCCGAGGTGACGTAGTCGACCCGGGGGTTGGTCCTGTCCAACTCCACCAGGACCCGTGCGGGCTTGGAGAAGTGGGCGTTGCGATCCGTCGACACGACGTTGACGGGGATCGGCGGGAGCGCGTCCGTCGCGGTTCCCAACTGTTCGGAGAGGGTCACGAGCAGGCGCTCCTTCCCCCCGCGGCTGAGAGTGAGCCCGCGGGTGCGCAGCCTCGTCTCCAACGCGTCCACGGCGCGGGCGGGATCGACGGGGAGGGTCTGCCTGCCCGCGCTGTCGAATCCGGCGCGGACGCGGGCGTGGGCCGGTGGTGCGGGGTTGGTCTGGGTGGCGGGTGAGGGTGCGCCGTCGTCTCCGTGGGTCACGGCGTCGGTGATGACGCCGGCCTGTTCGGCGTCGCGGGCGGCGATGTAGCCGGAGACGAGGTCGTCGACCCGCGCCTTCCATCCGGCGTACCTGTGGGTCCACCAGTTGGGGAGGTTGAGGCCGCGGTGCTTCTTGAACTCCCAGGCCTGCGCGACCGCGCCCGCGGCGGTGAAGGCGTAGACGGCCGCCGACTTGGGCAGCAGGAGGAGCCCCGAGGCGGAGGAGACCTCGGAGTCGGAGGTCTCGCCTCGGCGGAGGAAGCTCCGGTTGTGGGAGGGGCCGGCCATGGGGACCATGCCGTCGGCGGTGGACCGCTCGACCCCGGATTCGGCCCCGCCCTCCTCGATGGAGTTGGTGGTTCCACCGGCGAAGCCCGAGAACCGGGCGAAGAGGCCGTTGATCCTGGTGACGGCCGCGGACGCCGTCGACGACGTCTCGGACTGGACGGTGACCTGTGCCTTGGTCAGCCTCAGGTCGGTGATCTCGCCGACCGTGATCTTGGTGACCCCGGTGGCCCTCATGTCGTTGGGGGACAACCAGGTGCCCCGCATCTCGATCCGCCTGCGGCGGCCCGATTCCGCGAAGGACGCGGGGTCGGAGGCGATCGCGGTGGGGGACATGAGGTTGGAGAGAAGGGCCGATCCGCCGACGCCGTCCAGGAAGGAGGAGAGCTTCATCCGCCCCCCGTTTGACCAGAACCTGCGCGGACGGGAGAACACGTCGAGAGTGCGGCGCAGGAGGTTGCGGCCCGGTCCCGTCCCGTCCGCCTCCCGCAGCAGGGGGTTGACGTGCTCGATGACCGCTCCGTGGTCCAGCAGGACACGCGTGTTGTCGGTCGGCGGGTCGGCGGGGGTCCGCCCCTCCGCCTCGGAGGTCCGAGCGGTCTCTTCGGACGGTGCGGTCCCCCCGGTCCCGTCACCGGTGCCGTGCCCGGTCCCGGGGGCGTCGTCATCGGAGGAGTCGCGGCGCCCCGGGCGGGGGTCGAGCATCTCCCGCGCCTCCTCGGGGGTCATGACCGACCGCTCCCGGCCGGTCCTGTCCGGATCCGGCCGCGCTGAGACCAGGTTGTCGCCGACGGTGGTGGCCGTGACCACGGAGTAGGCGGCCTTGATGGGCCGGTCCAACAGGTCCGTTCCCCGGTTGGCGGCGCCGCCGGCCTGCTCCTCGGCGTCGTGGTCGTGCAGGCGGGCGCTGAGGACCACCTCGCCGCTCCACCGGTCCGAGCCCTCGGGGAAGAACAGGCGGGCGTCGGACTTGTGTCCCAGGCCGTACGCCGCGTCGAAGTGGTTGACCCGGTTCCAGCCCGCCGAGGCCATGAACCCGCCGAGCAGCCGGGCGAACCCGCGGGCGTCGCCTTCGGCCGAGCGCACCATGCCCGAACCCGCGGAGACGGCGAGGGTGAACGCGCTCCCGGTCGCGGACTCGGTGGAGGCCGAAGCGGTGCCGCGCACCCGAAGACCCGTCTCGACGGTGCTCTTCCCGTCATGGGACAGCCGGCCGAACTCCGCGTGCAGCCGGACGGTGACCGTGTTCGGGCGGAAGAACTCCTTCAGCCTCGCCATCAGGGTCGGGTCCACCGTCGCCGACTCCCGGAGCCGGACGGGCAGGCCCTCCCCGGGGCGGGCGAGCCTTTCGAGGCCGTCCTTGCCCAGGGTGCTCTGGAGGGTATCCCGCAACAGCATCGTGTTCTCGCGGGCGGTGTCGTAGGAGCGGCGGAACCCCCAGCGCTCACGGAACGAACGCTCGAAGTAGGAGGCCTCCTCCCGTCCGGGCCTGCGGGCGTAGGTGTCCCGGTCGCGGGCCAGCTCGGGGATGACCAGGCCCGGGTGCTCCCGCGCGATCCCGGCGAGCACGTCGTGCAGGTACCGGTCCAGGACGCCGCGCCGCTCGTCCGACGTGACCGCCGGCGCCTGATCCGCGGAGGCGTTCGACCCCACGGTCCCCCCGGCTCCGTCGGGGGCCCCGCCGTCCCCGGTCCCGTCGCGGGGGGCGGAACCGCTCCACTCCAGGCCGAGGAAGTGCGACCCCCGAAAGTGGACGGGGTGGTCAGCGTCCAGGTGCGGGTAGGGCGGGCGCCGTTCGTCCCGGCCCCCTCCGTCGGCGGGCTCCTCGCCCCGTGCCGCCCGGTCCAGCCGCTTCGCCGTCTCGCCGGGGAGCAGCTCCACACCGGTGACGGTGAAGTGGTGGGGTTCCGCCTCGCCCTGGACGTGGACGGACAGGTCGTGGGAAGCACCGTAGGCGGCGAACTCCTCCGTGGAGGAGACGTAGCGGCCCAGGGAGCGGTGCTCGCCCGAACCGGAGACGTCGTGGCTCTCTGAGTGGAGCGACTGCCACCAGGTGGCCTCCACATGGGGGGCGTTGACACGCAGCGTCCCTCCGGAGGGGAGTTCGGCCACCAGACCGAAACCGGCTCCCCCCGTAAGGGTGAAGCTCGTGTTGCGGCTCTGGGTGAGGCTGGTGCCGTCCTTGACGCCCTCCTTGAAGGTCGCGTCGTCGATCAGCGGACTGTGGTCCTTGATCCGGTAGTCGCGCGGCCTCGCTGAGAACTCCATCATCACCTCGCCCAGGCGGGGGTGGGAGACGCTCACGGTGACCGGCCCCCGGTCCAGGTGGGGGAGGTACTCCTGGAAGGAGTCGTTGTCGAGGACGTGCCGGATCTCGTGCTGCCACCGCGCGATGTCCTGGCCGGTGCCCGGCCCGGTGAGGTCCTTCATCCACTGGACCGCGCCGTTCGCGCTGGTCGCCTCCCTGTTCAGCCGGTAGGCGTCGGAGACCAGGTAGTCGGCGACCCAGGAGCCCAGGTCGGTGTGCGCGGGGCCTCCTCCGGCCGGGGGGTCGGGCGTGACGCTGTGGACTGCGATGGGCAGGCCGCCCGTCGGACCGGGGCCGCGGGGCCGGTGCCCCGGGCCGCCCCCCTCCCGGGCGCCCGGGGCGAGGTCGATGCGCACCGGCATCCCGTCCGGCCGCCCCCGGACCTCGCCTGACAGGGTGAACACCATGCCGTCACGGACCACCGAGGAGCCGACCGGGAGGTCCACGGCGGGCGGATGGTCCTCCCCGGTCCCTTCCGCCCGCGCGGTAACCTCGGCCCACACCCGCAGGTCGTTGGCGTAGAACTCGGGCTTGGCGAAGGTCGTGTACTCGATCTTGGAGGCGGCGGTGGTCGTTCCGCCGTGGGACGCCGCGCGCTGCCCCCGGGAGAAGCTCCCGCCGACCGTCACCCACGGCCCCGCCGCGGACCCGGTGACGTCGCCGAGCAGCAGCGGGCTTCCCGTGAAACGCGCCGCGAGGATCCGGCGCGGGTCGTAGGAAGACGAGCCCCCGGTGGTGGCGGAGCGGCTGCGCTCCTCCTCACGGGACTCCAGGGGCGCTCCCGTCTCCCGGTGCTCGACGTCCAGGTGCCGGTACCCGGCGGGGTCCTCGGACGCCAGCGAGACCCGCACGGTCCAGGACCTGGGGGCGGCGCCGTCGGTCCCGGGTTCGGTGACGGTGACCTCCCGGCCACCGGGCGCGAAGAAGACGGACATCCCGTGTTCGTGGGCCACCCGGTTCAGGGCCGCGTCGACCAGCCCGGGGAGGCCGGGCGGGGGGTCGGCGATCCGCTGGCCGACGATGCCCGCGACCGCTTGGTGGACCGCCCTGGTGAACAGGCGGTCGGGGCCGCTCAGCCGCGAGGTGACGAGGTAGTCCAGGTCGTACCGGGCGTCCGTCTTCTCGCGCAGGCGCGACGCCGACGGGAGGTCCCCGGGGAGCAGCGCCTCGGCGCGGTCGGCCGAGAGTTCGGCGTCCCGCGCGTGGCGCCGGGCGTCGGCGAGGTCCTGCGCGGTGCGTCCGAGCAGGTCGCGGGCGCCGCCCACCAGCGCGTCCGTTCGCCGCAGGTCCGACTCGACCCGCGTGGCCGCGGGATGGGCGCTGTCCGGGGCTGAGCGCAGCGCGGTGGACATCCGGCCCAGGGCGTCCAGGGCGGCGGTGGTGCCGGCGACGCGCGCGGACCCGGCGAAGGCCTCCGCGCCGGCACGGGCCAGCCGCGCGGCGTCCGCGGCCTCGCGCGCCTCAACGATGGCGTCGGTGAGGCGCCGGGCCGCGTCCCGGGACTCCTGCGGCCGCCGGGGGCGCGCGGTGTCGGCCAGGGCCGCGTCCCGGAGGGCGTCCTCCGCCCGCGCGAGCCGGTTCCGTGCGATCCCGGACCGCCGGTAGGCGTCGTCGGCAGCCATCCGGGTACCGGCGGAGTCGGACGCCGCGCGGTGCGCGGCCGCGGTGAGGGCTTCGACGGCCGCGGCGGTCGAGTCGTGGTGTGCGGTGGCGGCCTCCTCCACGCGCGCCCGTGCCCCGGTCCGCTGCCGTTCCGCCCGGTCACGGGCGGAACGGACGGCCGCCTCACCTCCCATGGCGGTTCGGTGGGCGTCCGTGCCGGGGGCGGCCGCCCGGGTTATCCGCTCCGCCAACGCGACCGACGCGGCGGTCCGACCGGCGAACCCCTCGGCCTGGTCCGCGGCCAGCCGCACCGCCCCGGCCCCGTCCGCGGCGCCGTACCGCTGCCGGACGGCCCGTTCCGCCGCGGCGACGGCGGCCTCGGCGTCGGCGGTGTCGGCCGCGTCCCGTGCCGCCTGCGCGGTCCGGTCGGCGGCCCCGCGCGCGACGCGCAGGGCGTTGGCGGTGCCGACGGCGGCCCGCTCCGCCGCGGCCGAGGTCCGTTCGGCGTCCCCGACCACGCGACGGGAGACGGCGGTCAGGGCGTCGTCCGCGGTCGCGGCGGCATCGCGGAGCGCGGCGTCTGCGTCCCGTGCGTGGCGCTCCGCCCCGTCCCGCAGCCGCACCGTCTCCTCGTGGCTGGCGCGGACGGCGGCCTCGGCGCCTACGGCGGCGCGGTGGGCGTCCGTGCCCGGAGCCGTACCCCGTACCGCCCGCTCGGCGCGGTCGAGGGCGGCGGACGTCCCGCGTGCGGCCTCGACGGCCAGGCGCGCCGCGTCCCGTGCAGCTCCGGAGGCGCGGGCGGTCTCCTCGTGCGCGCGGGCGGCCTCTTCGGCGGCGGTCACGGCGTCCGCGGTCACGGCGCTGGCGTCGGCCGCGTTCCGGGCCGCCGCGGACACCCGGGCCGCCGCCGCACGTGCCAGACCCAGGGCGTTCTCGGCCGTTGCCCTGGCCCGCTCCGCCACGGTTGCGGCCTCGGAGTGGGAGAGCGGGGTCGGCGGGTCCCCGGTTTCCCCCTCCGTCGCGCGCGATTCGGGGCTTCCGTCCCGGCCCGGCGTCGACTGCTCCCCGGACCGTCCTTCCGAGGCCGGCGCGTCTGCGTCGCCGCCCACCAGCACCGTGTTGACGGCCGTCACCGCACTCGGTGCGCCCTGGGGGGAGGGGCCCCGGTCTGCGGGGTCCTGCATCGCGTAGCGGACGTGGTCCGTCGTGAGCCGTTCGCCGGGCAGCCAGAGCCGGGCGCGGGCCGGGTCGTGGCGGTCCCGGAGGTTGCGTTCGACGCCTCCAAGGAGTGTGGCTGCGTCCTCGGCCCTGTCCGCCGGGAAGGCGTCCGGGTCGGCGGGTGTCCGCGGGTCCGCCGGGGCGGACAGGGTGAAGACCAGCCCGAGCGCCAGAGCGCGGGCCCTGCGCACGGAGGGGTTCTGCGGGGCGCCGTCGTCGGGTCGAGGGGAGAGCAGGCTCTGGATGTCCGCGCTCACCGCCCGCGCCCGCGCGACGTCCCCTTCGCCCAGGTGCCGTCGGGCCTGTGCGACCAGCTCCGAGGCGCGTTCGGCGCGGGTGTCCGCGCGGTCGGCGGTGGGGGCCGGAGGAGCACCGTCGCCGCCCCGGTCGCGGACGGTGCCACGTCCGGTCCCGGGCCCTTCGCCCGTCTCGGCGTCCCCGGTGCTCCGGGGGGCGTCGTGGCGGTCCGCCGAGGGGCCGGTCGCGCCGGGCGGGGATGCCTGCGCGCCGGTGCTCACGGCCGCCGGGACCGGTCCGTCCGAGGGGTCGGAAACGGTGGGAGCGCGCCACGCCGTGCCGATCTCGGTTACGGGGAAGGCCCGGACGGACCCGGCGTCCCCGTCCGGGGCGTTGTACAGGTCCTGCGGGGTCCTCACGCCCTTCACGGCCGGGGGCGGGGCGTCGGCACTGGGCCGCGGGTCCTGGGCCTCCAACCACTCGGTGTCCAGGCTCGAGGTGTCGGACGCGGTGTCGTCGAACACCGACGACGTGTCGGAGCCCGTCTCGCCGAGGGAGGAGTTGTCGTCCGCGTCGTCACGGAGGCCCGGGGAGCCCTCGGCGGGGTTCAGCGAGGCGTCGAACGAGTACGGGGGCGCGCTCCCGCCCCGGTCCGCGGTGACGGTGGAGGGGGAGCCGTTCCGCTCGGGGCCGGTCTTTCCTGCGGGGGCCGGTTCCGGACCGGACCGCGCCGTCTCCCGCGCTCCCGGGCGGGACGGCTGGCCCGCCTCGCCGGACGGACGGCCGGGGGGAGCCGTACCCTGCGGCGGTGCGGCGCGGTCGGCGCCGGTCGGGGGCGTCACGTCGCAGGCGTT
>NZ_LEKI01000202.1:0-8468 GCF_001029525.1 Nocardiopsis sp. RV163
GTCACGGTGGGGGTGGGGTTGGCGGTCGCCGCCCTAGTCGGCCGTCCCGGGCCCGCGTCCGAGTACGCGGTGGTCGGCGCCCCGCCGCTGGGAACCTTCCCCGATCTGGGTGTGGCGTGTGCGACCGCCGTCGCCGCGGTGGTGGCCTGTCTGGGCGGAGAGCGCGCGGTGACCTGGGGCAGGGCTGTGGCCTGGTGGACGGTTGCGGTGCTGTGGGCGGGACTGGTCGGTGGTGCAGTGGTCTACCTGGGCGCGGGGTGGGCGACGGACGTTCTCGGAGGGTGGATGCTCGGCGGTCTGGCAGGCGCGTTCGTGCTCACCCTGGGCAATACGTGGCCTCGGCTGCGCGCCGAGGGCCCGCCGGCATCGAGAACCCCTCCGGCCGCGTCCTGAACGTTCTGTCTGGAAGTGGCGCGAAGCCGTCTGCCGCCGCTGCGTCCGCGCGCGTGGGCCGTGAGCGTCTGTCCTCCTCTCTTGATATGCCTCACCGTGCTTGTGGCTGTATGGGCTCACTCGCGCCGCCGCAGGTACGAGAGCAGGCCTCTGCGGCCCCGCGCACTGCGGTCGCGACCAGCGCCGAGGCCGGTACCGGGTGGTGTGAGCACCAAAGCTGCGGGTTGTGGTGGTGAGAGCGGTCGTCGAAGGCTCCTCGAAGCCCGTGGTTGCGGCCCCCGACACCGTCCAGGGGCGCCACAGGTTGTCGGGCCGGTCCGGGTCCTTCCGCTGCCCGGTCTGCTGCTGGAGCGCGGCCCCGGCCGGTACGGGGCCGGACAACTCCACCTGCCCAGCGGCTACCTCGAAGAGGGCGAGCCCCTCGACCAGGGCGCCGCACGTGAGGCGTGGGAGGAAACCGGGGTGCACATCGACCCCACCAAGCTGTACATGGTCGCTCTCATCCACCACCGCCAGGACGCCGACCACACCCGCATCGGCGTCCTCTTCGCCTGCGAGCAACGGTCAGGCCAGCCTTACAACCGCGAGCCCGACAAGTGCGCTGGACTCTCCTGGGCCGTCCCCACCGACCTACCGGCGAACACCATCGTGTACCCGGCCGAAGGCATTCGAACCTGGATCTCCCACGCCCGATACACCGCACACGGGTGGTGACCACACCCCTCGAAGGGACGGGGATTTCCGGCACCGATCTGGGCGAAGCCCGGACACACACCCGTACAGGCCCCTAGCCTGCTGCTGGAGTACAGCACACCCAGCGGGGGAGAGGGTACAGCGATGGCGCGGACCGTACGGGTGGGCTCACGCGGCAGCCACCTGGCCAAGACCATGGTCGGCGAACTCCTCGACCGACTGCACACCGCCCACCCCGACGTGTCCTGGACCCAACGCACCATCATGACCACCGGCGACATGGACCGCACCACCAGCCTGGCTGAGCTGTCCGCTTCCGGCGCCGGCGTGTTCGCCTCCCAAGTCGAAGCCGCCCTGCTGGCCGGAGAGATCGACGTGGCCGTCCACTCTCTCAAGGACCTGCCCACCACCCCCAACCCCGGCACGGTGCTGGCGGCGGTGCCCGCGCGCCACGACATGCGCGACGCCCTGTGCGGCGCCACCCTGGGCACCCTGCCCCCAGGCGCTCGGGTGGGCACCAGCGCCCCGCGCCGTATCGGCCAACTCCTGCGCGCTCGCCCCGACGTGCGCCCCACACCCATTCGCGGCAACGTGCCCCCGCGCCTGCGTCAGATGCGCCAGAAGGGTTGGGCAGGGCTGCTCCTGGCCGCCGCGGGGCTGCGCAGGCTGGGCCTGTCGGACCAGATCACCCAGGTCCTGGACCCCTGGGAGTGGCCGCCCTCACCCGCTCAGGGCACGCTCGGAGTGCAGGTCCGCACCGGAGCTGAAGACGCCTGGTTTCAGGAGTTGCTGTCGGTCGTGCACGATCCGGCCACCGACGCCGCGGTGCGCGCCGAGCGCGCACTGCTCGCTGTATTGGAGGGCGGCTGCTACGTGCCGATCGGGGCGATGGCGGTCGTCGAGGGATCGTCGCTGCGTCTGCTGGGCCAGGTCACCGCTGTCGACGGCAGCCGGGTGGTACGGGCCGAGAAGACCGGATCACCGCAGCACCCCGAGGCGCTGGGGGCTCAAGTCGCCGACGAACTGCGCGAGCGCGGAGCGATCCCCCTGCTCGAAGAGTTGCGCACCGCATCCCCATCACAGCGCCCCCTGACCCAGCGAAGCGCACAAGCACCGCTGTGAGCTCAGGGGTGCACACTCCGATGTCGCAAGGTCACGGTAGGTTCGCGACCATGGGCCACTCCGAAAACTACATCCCCTCCCCGTGCGTCTGTTGCCCGTGAGCGGAAGCGCGGTGCGTTGCGTTGGCAGGCAACGGATGAGGAACCCCTGGGCGCGGCAGTCCTCAGCCAGGTAAGAGGTCGGCGAGCCCACTGAGGACAGCACGCAGGCCGAAGACGAGCCCGCGCAGATCATCGTGGAGAGCGACACGCCCACCGGCACCTCCCCGTCGCCTTCGGAGATCGCTGGCCGGTTCATCACGGGGGCGGTGGTTCCAGGGGACCGGCCGTGCTAAAGCGTGCGGCACGTCGGTGGATGTGGTGCCCTGGGCGGCGCCCACGCTCCTGCGGCACACAGGGGGCTGCGGCGCGGAAGAACCACCTCTTCGTCACCTCGATGAGTACGAGGTATCCGACCACCATGAGCGCGAGGAACAGGAAGAACGCGAGCGGTACGGAGGTGAACCCGAGCACGGGCGCGAGCGGGGTCGCTGGAATTACCGCCCCCACGGCCACGACTCCGAGCGCCGCTGCCAGCAACGGCACACTCGGCCGGCTCCGTATGAAGGGCACTCGCCGGGTGCGGATCGCGAATATCACCAGGGTCTGGGTAGCCAGCGATTCGATGAACCACCCAGAACGGAACAGCTCCGGCCCGGCGTGGAAAATCCACAGCATCACGCCGAAGGTCACGAAGTCGAACACCGAGCTGATCGGCCCGAAGAACAGCATGAAGCGCCTTATCAGGCTGACGTCCCACCGGGAGGGCCGACGCAACTGCTCGGCGTCGACGTTGTCGGTGGGGATCGCCAACTGGCTGCTGTCGTAGAGGAGGTTGTTGAGCAGTATCTGCGAGGGCAGCATCGGCAGGAACCCCAGGAACGCCGATGCCCCGGCGGCGCTGAACATGTTGCCGAAGTTGCTGGACGTGCCCATCAGCACGTACTTCATCGTGTTGGCGAAAATGCGCCGCCCCTCGACGACGCCGTCCGCGAGCACCAGCAGGTCCTTCTCCAGCAGCACCACGTCGGCGGCGTCCTTGGCCACATCGGTGCCAGAGTCAACGGACACCCCCACGTCTGCGGAGTGCAGGGCCAGGGCGTCGTTGACCCCGTCGCCGCAGAAGGCGACATCGACGCCCCCGCCCCGCTGCACGCGCACGATGCGCGCCTTCTGCTCCGGACCGATCCGGGCGAACGCGGTGGTCGCCGGTATCAGCTCCGCGAGCCGCTCGTCGCTGAGGGTGTCCAAGTCGGTTCCGGTCAGCGTGCCGCCGGGCGGCAGACCCAGTTGAGCGCACACACGCGTGGCGACCACCGGGTTGTCCCCAGTGATCACCTTCACCGTGACCTCAAGTTCGGCCAAGCGGGTGAGCGCCTCCCGGGCGGTCTCTTTCGGCGGGTCGAGGAAGACCAGGAACCCGCGCAGGCGCAAATCCCGTTCGTCTACGGCCGCGAGCGTGGACTGCCCAGGCGCCGACCGGGTGGCGAGGGCGACCACGCGGTGGCCCGCAGCGAACTCGGCCTCCAACGCCGTGGACGCCCCGTCGGGCACCCCGGTGCACCGCGCGAGCACGGCTTCGGGGGCGCCTTTGGTCACGATCATCTGGGTGTCCGGGCCCTCCTCGATCAAGACCGAGACCATGCGCCGCTCGTGGTCGAACGGCAGGAGGGCCAGTCGGCGGTAGCGTTCGGCCACCTCTCGCCGCCCCTCCGGCAGCGGCCCCTCCCACAGCGCTGTGTCCAGCGGGCTGGCGCGGACCGGCCGCCCTTTCTCCACTGCGGCGTCCGTGCAGGCGAGGCCGAGCGGGACGACCTCCTCCGAGGCCTCGCCCTCGGGGCCGAGCCCGTGCATGAAGCTGATCCGGCCCTCGGTGAGAGTCCCGGTCTTGTCGGTGAACAGGACCTCGACATCGCCCAGGTCCTCAATGCACACCAGCCGCTTGACCAAGACCTTGTGCCGTGCAAGTCGGCGCGAGCCAGCCGCGAGGCTGGTCGAGACGACCGCCGGTAACAGCTGCGGCGAGATGCCGACCGCGATGGCCAGCGAGAACAGCAGCGCGTCTATGACCGGCCGGCCCAGAAGGACGTTCACCACGAAGATCAAGGAGGTCAGGGCCCCGGCCACCTGCACCAGGAGTAGGGAGAACCTGCGCAGCCCGACCTGAAACTCGGTCTGCGGCTGGCGTTTCCCCAAGCCGAGCGCGACCCGGCCGAACTGCGCCGCCCCACCGGTGGCCACCACCACGCCGCGCCCGTACCCCGACCGCACGACCGTGCCCATGAGCGCGCAGCTGGCCAGCTCCGCCAGCGCGGTGCCCGGTGGCACCGGCTCGGACGACTTCTCCGAAGGAACCGACTCCCCGGTCAGGACCGACTCGTCGCACTCCATCCCCGCAGCTGTGAGCAGGCGGACATCCGCCGGCACGACCTCGCCCTGTCTCAGCTCCACAACGTCGCCCAATACGAGCTCGATGACGTCGACCTCCTGCGGGCGGCAGTCGCGGACGACAACGGCGTGATGCCGGATCTGTTCGTGCAGTGCCTGCGTCGCCCTCTCGGCGCGGTACTCGTTGACGAAGCCGAGCCCGACCGAGCCCGCCAGGATCACGCCGATGATCACGGCGTCGGTGTGCTCCCCGAGGAAGAACGAGGCCGCGGCGGTCAGCGCGAGAAGGAACAGCAACGGTGAGCGCAGCTGCCGAAGCAGCACGGCCACGGGGCGTGTGCGGTGCGAGCGCACGGCGTTTGGCCCCAGGTTCTCCAGCCGTAAACGTGCCTGTTCCGCAGTCAGGCCGTTGCCTTCCGTGCCCAGTGCTGCCATAACGTCCCGGACGGGCTGCGAGGCCGCCGTGGTGGGCTCCAGCGGCTGCGCGACTGGGATTCCGGTTTCACGAGCGCCTATTGACGGCACACCGACCTCCCCTCAGCCCCAATATCGCCATCCGCTGGACGGGAGGCGAGGAGTCGGAGGCCCTCCGCCCCCAGGACGATCGTCACTTTCCGTCCTACGTAGGCGCTCCCCGTCGGCGCGGCACTCACCATGCCTAGGGCGTCCGCCTGTGCCAACGCTCTAGCCTGCGCGGCAGCGCCTCGTCGGCGGGACTGTCACCGGTTCCTGGACACCGTTCCAGGACGGTGTCGGTGGCCAGGCCGAAGGTCTCGCGCACCTGTTTCAACAGTGTGGTCAGCAGATGGGCGCTGCGGGCCCGGTCGATGAGATGAAGACAATGGCGGGCACCACCTCGCGGGCCTCAGAGAACAGCTCCCGAATCGGCTGGGCCCCACCCCGACCATCATCTCGATGGACTCCGAGGCATTGGCCGAGAAGAAGGGCCCCGGCTTCCTCTCAACGGCACGGGCCAGCGGTGTCTCGCCATACCGGGTTCCCGACCACCGCGGCCCCGTGCGAACGGCTACGCACAGCGTACGCATTGCCTAGTGGATACGGATTGGGACTCATGACCCTTATCGAAGCCAGTGGGAGCAGCCCACATCTTCGGAGCCGTTACCAGCCGGGCTTTTGCAAGGGATTTTACCTTCGTCTGGCCCAGGAAGCCGATCGCCGGGCCTAACGAGTTGGTGCGTGATAGCGGGTGAGGCTCCGCTGAAGAGTCGCGGCACGCTCTGGCTGTGGCGATCCTCGAACCGTCTTTTGGGGGCACCACCTTCCCCAGCAGCTCACTGGCCCGGCGGTGGATGGCCAGTTCGGCCTCCAACTCGGCGATGCGCTTGTTGGCCACGGCCAGTTCGGTCCTCTCGGTACTGGTCAGGCCCGGGGCCAGGCCTTGGTCGATACGGTCCTGGCGCCGCCAGGCGTAGACCGTCTCGGCGGGAGATGTCCAGATCGCATGCCACGTCCGCGACGCTGCGTCCGGCCTGGACCAGGTCCAAGACCTTGGAGCGGAACTCGGCCGGGTATCCACGACGTCCCACGATGCCCTCCTTCAAGGGTCACGTGGTCCCAGGATCCAGAAATCCGACTCCGAAAAACGCAGGACACACCACCAGTCTCCATCACACCCGTCACGAGACACTCCTTCGGGCCGGGGGAGCGGGGCACGGCCGATCGGGAGCGACGGGGACGTCCGCGTCGGCCGCGGATACGGCGGAGAGCCTAGGCACAAGAACCCGCGCGCACCCGCGAAACACCGATATCCGTCCCTTGAGCCGGGAATATCCGCTCGGTGTCCTTCGTGGGCCCGCGTCCTTTCCGCCGTCGGGGCCGTGCGGGGGAGGGAACCGCCGCGAACGGGGGGGCGCAGTCCTTTCGGCCCTGTCCTCGAACGGATGCCGCCGACCGGACCTGGACCTTCCTGGGGTCGTGGTCCGCGCGGGGGAATAATGCCTACGCCTGTGCACCGGGGTGCCGTTGGGGTTGTCTGCCGGGGGCATGCCGTTGGATGCTGGCGGCACCCACCGGACCGGCGCGGCTGGTCGGGGGAGCGTGTCGGAGACGGAGCCGGCATTCGCGCTCCAGGGGACCCCGTCGCGGCTTCAGGGCCGTACCCGGGCGTCCCCGGGTCCATGCCAGCCGCGCCAACGAGCCCCGACCTTCCCCTGCGAACCCGAACGGACCACGGCCGACCGGGCCGCGTGCGCACCTGCCAGGCGGCCCGGGTCGGCCCCAGGCCCGAGGCGCGTCCGCACGGCGCGAACCTGGAGCCGGGGGTGCGACCTGGTTTCGGCAACTGCGAATCTACATAATAAAGGTAGGGCTTCCTCGTGTTATCACTAAGGGAGAACAAGCAGTGACAAAGCAAATGAAAACGGTGTTCGGTCTCAGGGAACAGGAACCGGAAGAAGGCGGCTGGAATCGGACCCCCTCCGTCTCGCGCGCCTTCGGGTCGACCTCGCTTCGGGGAACCGAACACCGCACGAATTTCCCGGACCGCTGGCCCCCCTTCCCCCCGGGTCCGTAAAATGGATCCGTGCGGGTGCGCCCGTACCGCCGGTGCGGGGCAGCGTGGACGGATGCCCCGCACCGGTCACCCCGTGCTGTCGGCGGCCAGTCCCCGACCACGCCGTCGCCTCGCGCTGTTCGGCCCCGGTGCACGGCGATGAGCAGGAGCGGGGAGCGCCTGCGGCTGAAGGCCCGGTGGTGGGCGGCGACCAGCCGGGCGAGGGCGATGGCCGGTTCCTCGGCCAGCCGTACGTCGGCGTAGCCCCGGTCGGCGCGCGTGGGGGGTGTCGCCCACGCCAGCGCGCCGGGACCTGTCCCCGGACTCTCCCGGGCCGAAGCCGGACGCTCCGCTGTTGAGCCACGCGTCGTTCACGGGGATCACGGTAGCGTTTCGGGGCTGCGGGGTTCGCGTGGGGACGGTCTGACGGGTGCGGCCGTGGGGACGCACCCGTCACCGAGCCTGGTCGTGCTGCCCTAGCGGGTCTTGATCACGGCCGCGATGAGCCCGGTGGCGAGCATCATCGTCAGGCCCACGACCATGAGCACGAAGGCGATGGTTCCGACCATGGTGTTTCCTTAGTGTTCGTCGTTCCCGGGCGCGGTGCGCGGCGTCCGCCGTGCGGGGAGCGCCCGGAGGAGCCGGGAGCGGCGCCTACCTCTTCGGGGGTTCACCCTATCCCGGTCCCCCCGTGATCCTGCGTCGGGTGGCCGCTGTGACCAGCGTGGTCGTGACCACGGGCGCGGGGGCGGTCCGTGGAGGAGGGTCCGCGGGGCCGGTCAGCGTCGGGCCCAGGCCCGCTGGTGGGTGCTGACCAGCCAGCCGTCGGCCCAGGCGTGGTCGGGCTCGGCGGGCAGGTCGCAGGTCCGGCACAGCCCGGCCAGGCGCTGTTCGAGTTCGCGTGCCCGGTCCAGGGCCTGGTCTCGGCTGTGCTCGCCGCGGCGCAGTGCGATCAGCCAGGCGCGTCCACTTGCGCGGGGAGTAGACGGTCAGGTCCAGTTCGCCGGGGCCGGAGCGGGTGTGTTCGGGGCGGGTGTGGTGGATGTACTGCTCGAAGGGGCGCAGGCCGATGACGTACTCGGGGGGTTCGACGCAGATGCCCATCTCGTCGCGGTCGGCCTGGCCGGTCAGGGCGAGGCCGTGGGCCTCGGAGCCCACCCGGCACCGCAGGACGGTCCCCTCGTGCGCGATCCGTTCGAACTCGGGGCTGGAGTGCTTCATCCGCGGCTCCATTCTGCCGGGTGTGGGGTGCCGGGTGCGCTGGTCGGGGAGCTGCCGGGCGCGCTATCGGCCGCGGGGGCGGGGGACGAGTGCTTTTCGTA
>NZ_LEKI01000203.1:0-8280 GCF_001029525.1 Nocardiopsis sp. RV163
CATCGCCTGGTTCAACCACGAACGCGTCCATACCTACCTTGAGGGCCTGAGCCCGGTGCAGTACCGAGCTCAGGCCCTCGCGGCTTAACCTTCAGTTAGCCGGTCCAACTACCGGGGACCAGTTCAGCCGGGGCGGCCCCCTTCCGCGTGCTCCGCCACCGTGCCGACAGGCCCGGCGGGGAGCGGGAGCGGCTGGCCCTGAGGCACCGGAAAGGGCGCCGTCGGGGGCCGACCGTGCCCGCGACCGTGTTATCCGAGAAATCTTTTTTGGTTCTCAGATTCTTACGGAATGGTTTCCTGCGGTCAACGCCATGTTTCTCGCTAAGGGCTCCGGGGGTGGCCGAAAGGACTGTCCGAAAAACGTTTGACCACTACAGGCGAGTCTTTTGGGACTTCCTGCCCGAGGTGCCGTTGTCCCCGAAAGCTGCACGGCCAAGCGACCCGAAGGCAGTCGCGAGGTACTTGGACGCAAAAAAAGTTGCCCTCCCACCCTGGAGCGGAGAGCCAAGTCTGGTTATGGTGGCAAAGCGCAGCGGCCCTGGAATCAATTGACTACTCTGGGTTATTGGCCGCTGCGCGCCTCCCGATACCGTCCCCCTGTAAAAGGAGAATAAGAGTGCACAGGAACACCACCGGGAGAACGGTGCTCGGCCTCGCCGCGGCCGGCGCCCTCTCCGTCCCCCTGGCCCTGTCGGGCGCCGTCTCGGCCGGCGCCGACGAGCTCGCCCCCCTCCACACCGTCGGCTCCTCGGCCACGGGCGACTACTTCGTCGTCCTGGAGGACACGCTCAGCGCCGCCTCGGTCACCCCCACGTCCCTCGGCATCTCCTCCGACCAGGTCAACCACGCCTACGACGAGGTCGTCAACGGCTACTCGGCCAGCCTGAGCGCGCAGGAGGTGCGCGAACTGCGCGGGCAGTCGGGCGTCGCCTACGTCGAGGAGGTCGGCGTCGCGCACACCACCGTCACGTGGGGCCAGGACCGCATCGACCAGGAGGACCTGCCGCTGGACGGCTCCTACGGCACCACCGGCGACGGGGCCGGGGTCTCCGCCTACATCATCGACACCGGCATCGACGCCTCGCACCCCGACTTCGGCGGTCGCGCCTCCTCCGCCTTCGACGCCTACGGCGGTGACGGCGGCGACGGCAACGGCCACGGGACCCACGTCGCGGGCACCATCGGCTCCGCCGCGTACGGCGTCGCCCCCGCCGCCGACCTCTTCGGCGTCAAGGTGCTCGACGACAACGGCTCGGGCTCCTACGACGACGTCATCGCCGGCATCGACTGGGTGGCCGCCAACGCCGGACCCGACGCGGTGGCCAACATGTCCCTGGGCGGGCCCGTCTCGCCGACCCTGGACGAGGCCGTCAACAGCCTGGCGGCTTCCGGTGTGTTCGTCGCGGTCGCGGCGGGCAACGAGGGCCAGGACGCGGGCAACACCTCTCCGGGCGGCGCCGAGGGCGTGACCACGGTCGGCGCCTCCGACGCGACCGACGCCGCGGCCTACTTCTCCAACCACGGCCCGTCCGTCGACATCTACGCTCCCGGAGTGGACGTGGAGTCCACCGTCCCCGGCGGCGGGACCGACTCCTATGACGGCACCTCGATGGCCAGCCCGCACGTCGCCGGTGCCGCCGCCCTGTACAAGAGCGTGAACGGCGACGACGACCAGGCCACCATCCAGGACTGGCTCGTCTCCAACGCAGGCGCCGACAAGCTCAGCGGCCTTCCCTCGGGGACTGTCAACCTGCTGCTCAACGTCCAGGGCCTCTGATCCGGGTGGCTGTGGAGACCCCGCTCGTCCACAGCCCGCTCCGAGGCCACCGCGCGAGGAGCAGACGAAGGACCGGTCGGCCCCGGTCCGGGGGAAGCCTCCCCGGGCCGGGGCCGTCGCGTGTGCGGGTCACGGTCCACGGCCCGGGCACGCGCCCGTCACTTCGGGGGCCCGCTTGGTGACCGAAAGTAATAACCTGACGGGGTGGACGATGGTTATCGACTGGTGTTCGTCGGTGGAATGGGCCGCTCCGGCTCGACCCTGATCGAGCGGCTCCTCGGCGAACTGCCCGGGTTCTGTTCGGTCGGCGAGGTCGTGCACCTGTGGCGGCGCGGACTGGTGGAGGACGAGCTGTGCGGCTGCGGCCGCCCGTTCTCCGGCTGCGGCTTCTGGTCCGACGTGGGCAGTGAGGCCTTCGGCGGCTGGAACCGCCTGGACACCGGGGAGGTGCTGCGGCTCAAGGACCGCGTCGACCGCACCCGCTTCCTGCCGGTGCTGCTCAACGGAGCCCACCAGGGGCTGCTCGCCTCGCGCTGCGACCGCTACACCGAGCTCTACCACCGCCTGTACTCGGCGGTGTCCCTGGTCAGCGGCGCCCACGTCATCGTGGACGCCAGCAAGCACGCCTCCCTGGCCGCCTGTCTGCGCTGGCGCTACGGCGCCCGGATGCGCCTGCTGCACGTGGTGCGCGACCCGCGTGCGGTGGCCCACTCCTGGGCCAGGCGCGTGGCGCGCCCGGACGCCTCCCCAGGCAGCAGCGAGCCGGAGATGGCCCGCTACTCGGCCGGGCGGGCGTCGGCGCAGTGGATGGCCCAGAACGCCTCCTTCGACGCCCTGGCCCGGCGCGGCGTCCCGACCCTGCGTGTGCGCTACGAGGACTTCGTCGCCGACCCCGGGGGCGAGTTCGCCCGGATCGCGGAGTTCGCGGGGTACGCGGGCACTCCGCCGGACGCGGCGCGGGGCGGCTTCGAGCTGTCGGAGGGGCACGCCGTGTCGGGCAACCCGATGCGCTTCACGGCCGGGCGGGTCGGGGTCCGCGCCGACCACGGGTGGCGTGAGGCGATGCCCGCCTGGCGGCGGCGCCTGGTGGCCGCCGTGACGGCTCCGTCCCGGGGGCGTTACGGCTACTGAAGTCCGTTTTGCCACTTCAAGGACTGTTGTTCGCCCCAATTATGACGTAAGGTGTCCATCTGAACACTCTAAGTCACTTTTGGAGAACTGGGGGGAGTTCGACGTGGACAGGGGACCGGTACGGGCACTGGCGACGACGGGGGCACTGACCCTCGTCCTGACACTGGTCGGAGCGGGGGACGCGCCGGCGGGCGGGGCCCCGTCCTCTCCACGGCAACCCTCGGACCGTCCCGCGGGGGCGACGGAGCCGCCCTGGCACGGGGGGTACGCCACCGACGAGGAGTGCGCCGTCTCGGAGATCCTGGAGCCCTCGTGCGGTGTCTGGTGGGGGGCCAGCCCCTACCGGGACCGGATCGAGCCCCTGGAGGAGGCGGTCGACCGCCGCATGGACATCGTCTACACCTGGCGCGGCGTCGACCAGGCCGACGTCCCCGGCGAGCGCGAACGCCGACTGATCTCCGAGGGCAGGTTCGTGCACACCAACATCGAGGCCAGGCGGTTCACGCGCTCCGGGCACCCGGCGGTCTCCTACGAGTCCCTCTTCGACGGCGGGTTCGACGACTCGCTGCGCTCCCAGGCCCGCGCCGTCGCGGAACTGGACGTGCCCTACTTCGTCACCTTCGACCACGAGGCCGACGCCAACACGCGCTACAACAGGCGCGGCACGCCCGAGGAGTTCGTACGGGCCTGGCGGCACATCGTCGACCTGTACCGCGAGGAGGGCGCGGACAACGCCATCTGGGTGTGGAACGTGACCGGTTGGGAGGGCAACTTCGACCGCCTCCCCGGCCTGTGGCCCGGCAACGACTACGTCGACTGGGTCAGTTGGGAGGCGTACAACATGACCGGCTGCGACTCCCAGCCGCACTGGGACGAGGCGTACTCCTTCGAGGACATGATGCGCCCCGCCTACGAGTGGTTCCAGAACGAGGGGCCCGAACACGGGATCGACCCCGACAAGCCGGTGATGATCGGGGAGATGGGCACCACGCACATCGGTCCGCAGGAGACCCTGGAGTGGTACTCCGAGATCCCCGACGTGCTGCGCCGCTACGAGCGGGTACGCGCTGTCAAGGTGTGGGACAACAAGCTGTCCCCGGACTGCGACTTCCGGATCAGGGCCGACGAGTACGCCCAGCGCGGTTTCGAGGCCGCCGGACAGGACCCGTACGTGTACCTGCCCGAGCGGGTGCGCCGCCTGGCCGAGTACGCCCAGGAGCGGGGCTGACCGCCCGGGGTCCGGGTCGTCCGGGTCGGTTCGCGCGGACCGCCGCTCCGGCAGGGGGCGGCGGTCCGCGCGTGTGCGGCCCGTACGGGGGCGCCGGTTCAGCCGCCCACGGGCCGGAACATGGACCAGGTGCGAGGGCCGCCCCCGGGCAGCGCGTACTCGGCGGTCACCCGGAAGCCGAGCGACGTGTACAGGCCCACGTTGTCCTCCGTCGACGTCTCCAGGAACGCCGGGAAGCCCGCGGCGTCGGCCTCGTGCAGGCCCGCGCCGATCACCGCCCGCCCCAGCCCCCGGCCCCGGGACGCGGGGTGGACGCCGACGGTGCCGAGGAACCACACCGGCTCCTCCGGCCGGTACGGCTCCATGGCGGCCTCGGCCTCCGCGTAGGCCCGGGCGCGGTCGCCCGCCAGCTCCACGAGCCGGGGGAGCAGGGCCTCCACGGCCTCCTGCGCGCCGTCGGCACCGGGCACCGTCCAGACGGAGGCCGCCCGCAGGTCGTCGCTCACCCACACCCGTCCGTACGGAAGGCCGATCTCGGCGAGGAAGACGCGCTGGAACTCCCGCAGCCGCGTCCCGTGGCCGTCGGCGCCGATCACGTGGCGGGTGAAGGGGTAGTCCGCGAAGGCGGCGGCCAGCGTGTCCGCCGCCCCCTCCACGTCATCGGGGGTGGCCCTGCGAATCATGCGCGTCCTTCCCGGCCGCTCGGTCCGCGCGCCGGGGCCCCGGCGCGCGGACCGAGGTTACAGGCCCCTGCCGCGCAGGTGCAGCGCGCGCGTGACCCACCCGGCGGGCACCCCGAGCACCACCGCGAGCGCCAGGTAGGCGCGGGCCTCGGCCGGGCGGCTGCGGACGGTGGTGCCGATCCAGCGCAGCGCGGCGCGCCGACGCCCGGAGGCGGCCTCGGCGAAGGCGATCTGCCCGGACACGCGCGCGTGGCCGCGCGGCACCAGCGCGAACTCGGGGTAGCGGTCCAGCAGCCATCGCAGGGCGGTGGAGATGGTCCGCCAGCGCCCGGAGAAGTGCGACCTGCGGTGCCACAGCACCCGCACGCCCGGCTCGGGGATGTTGCGGATGGGTCCGCGCCGGGCCAGGCGCAGCAGCAGTTCGTAGTCCTCGGCGTAGCTGCCGGGGATCTCCTCGCTGACGGTTCCGCAGCCGTCGATCATGGCGCGGCGCCGGATGAGGAACGTGGACGGGTGCAGCTCGGTCAGGCGAGACCCCAGCAGGTCGCCGAAGGTCACGCTGGTGCGGTCCAGGCTGCGGACCGCCTCGACCCTGTCGTAGACCACCCGGATGCCGCAGCACACCATCTCCGTGCCGGGCTCGTCGAGCATGACGTCGACCTGTGCCCGGAGTTTTCCGGGCAGCCACGTGTCGTCATCGTCGCAGAAGGCCACCAGGTCGGTGTCGGCGGCGAGCACACCGGTGTTGCGGGCCCCGGCCAGGCCGGGGGTGAGGGTGTTGGTGACCACCCTCACGGGGCGGTCGCCGCCGGAGCGGGCCAGGGAGGGGTCGGGCTGGTCGTTGTCGAAGACGACGATCGTGGTGATGCGGCCGGAGTAGTCCTGCTCGTTGATCGCCCGCAGGGTCCGGCGCAGCAGTTCCGGCCGGTCGCGGGTGGGCACCACCACGGTCACACCGGGCAGGGGCCCGCCGTCGCCGGGACCGGAGGCGTCGGTGCGGGCGGCGGCCAGCGGGTCCGCGCCGCCTCCGGCCGTGCGGGCGGCGGCCGTGTCGGCGGGTGCGGCGGGTGCGGCGGGTTCCGCCGTCGTGCCCTGGCCCCGGGTGAGCAGGTCGATGAGCTCCCCGGTGCGCAGCGCGGCCCGCTCGGTGCCCTCGCCGTCGCCGGGGTCCACCCGGAAGTCCCCGGGTGAGGCGAGCGCCCTGTCCAGGAGCGCGCATAGCTGCTGGGGGGTCGCGCAGGAGCGCACCCGGCCCGCCTCCTCCAGGCGCCGTACGAACAGGAGCTGGTGCTCGTCCACGTGCTCGTCCAGTTCGGGGTCGCGGGCGACGACGATGGGCAGGCGTCCGGCGCGGCGGGCCTGGACGATGGTGCCCGGTCCGCCGTGGGCGACGACCACCCGGGCCCGGCGCATGCGCTCGCCGAGCACCTCCCCGGGCAGGAACGCGGTGCCCGAGGCCACCGCGGGTGCGGTGCTGTGCCCGTGCTGGACCAGGAAGCGCAGGTTCCGGCGGCGCCGGGCGTAGTCGTCGATCCACCGGACCAACCGGTCGAAGGAGTGGTGGTCTGTGCCGAGGCTGACGACCACGTCGGGGTGGCCGCTGTCGTCGGGGCGCGGTACGGGACGCGTGGTCTGTTCGGTCAAAGCAGCGGTCCTACCGTGATGGCGGTCGGCATGAAGGCGCGCTGCTCCTCCCACTGGGCGAGGAACAGCCGGGTGAACGGACGGCACAGCCGGGCGGTGAGCGTCGGTGTGTCGAGGCGGTCGTAGACCTCGATGTAGACGGTCGGTATCCGCAGCAGCCACGCCAGGGCGAAGAACGGCAGGGCCACCCCTGCGCCGGTGGTGACCACGGCGCACGGGTGCCGTTCGCGCAGGACGCGGACGGCCAGCCAGGTGTTGCGCAACAGGTTGCCCACGTGGCGGGTGGTGGGGTGGAAGGCCCACCGGACGCGCTCGCCGGTCAGGGCGGCCTCGGCGTCGGGTGTCCGGAAGGTCACCCACACGCGCTCGCGGTGCCGCCACCAGGGACGCAGTGAGCACAACTGGGCGAGGTGCCCTCCGCTGGAGGCCACCAGGAGAACCGGTCGTGGAGACATGGGGTCATCATTTCATAACTCTTTGTAGTCGCTGGGAGGGTCGCGGCGAGGCGCACCCGTTGTCCACAGGAGGGAGGGGGCGTCTTCCGTCGGGCGCGTGCAGGGGCTTTCATGGATAGCGGGGGGTCCCCAGGGCCCGCCCGCCTCGCCGTGCCCGCACCGCCTCCGGCCGAACTCCCCGGCCGGCGTCCTCGGCCCCGCGCCGCCTGCGGTCGCCGCAGCGTGTCCGCACCGCTTCCGCCCGCCTCGGCGCGCCTCACCGGCGCGGACCCAGGCCCAGCAGTCCGCGCAGCGACCACACCGTCACCAGGTGCCCCACCGCTCCCGAGGCCACCGCCATCGCCAGCGTCGCGCCCCCGCCGTCCAGCAGCGTCTCCAGCAGTAGCGGCAGGGCACCGAACCAGGCCACCGCGCTGGTCGTAGCGGCCAGCACCGGGCGGTTGAACGGGTGCAGCACCACGCGGGAGCGCAGCTGCCACAGCGGAAGCAGCTTGCGCACCAGCATCGCGGCCACTAGGGCCACGGCCGCCCCGGTGGCTCCGGCCGCGGGTACGAGCAGCACGCACACCAGGACGTTCGCCGCCAGCGACAGCACGTTGTTGACCAGGTTGAGCCGGGTCAGCCCGGTCATGGTCAGAACCAGGTCGCCCATCCCCAGCGCGGCCGCCGCTAGCTGGCCCGCGCACACCACGGCCAGCGCCGTCGCCCCCGCCGCGTACTCAGGCCCGAACAGCCGCATCACCTGGGGGGCGAACACCAGCACCGACAGGTACAAAGGCCACAGCAGGCACACCAGCCAAGCCGTTCCCGCCTGGTACAGGGTCCGGACCCCGGCGTGGTCGCCCGCCGCCAACTGTTCGGCGAACCTGGGCTGGGCCGCGTACAGCACCGCCTGCGTGCCGAACTGGCCGACCACCATGACCCGCGTGGCCGCCGTGAACACCGCCGCGCCGTTCAGCCCGCCCAAGAGCGCCACGAGGACAACGCCGCCGCGCTGCACGCCCATCTGGGCGACCGCGGCCACCGCGCGCGGCAGGGAGAAGGCCCAGAACGTCCGCCCGTCCACCCCCTCCGCGGCCTCTTCCACGGTTTCCGGGGCCACGTCCGCCCCCGGGGCCGCGGACTCCCCACACGCACGGCCGGTCCCCGGCGCCACAGCCGTCGCGGCGGCACCGGGGCGATCGGGGGTCCCCCGCTCCCCTCCGGGCACCGCCTCCCCGAGGGCGCTCGCGTCCGCCGAGCCGTCCGCTTCCCCGGAGGCCCCACCGGCCTCGGGGACGGCCCGGCGCACGACACGCCCCAGCCAGAACCACGCCACCACGGCCGCGGGCAGGTACGGCCCCGCCCACGCCAGCGCCAACA
>NZ_LEKI01000204.1:0-8255 GCF_001029525.1 Nocardiopsis sp. RV163
TCCTCGGCCTGGCGGGCGCAGGGGGGTGGTGCGCATAGCGTCGTTCCTTCGGTTGAGCAGGCCGGGGGAGCCCAGGGGGGTAGGAAACGAAGGGCCATTTTGCTATGAATTAGTTGGCCGTTTAGACAAACAAATTACTCCACTGTGATGTGGCACACAAGGTCTTCAGGTATCGAAGTCGAAGCGGTTCGATTTCGAAGGACAATACCCTCGCGCACGAGAGGCGAACACCCCCCATGACCCTCCAGCCGCACCTGCCGCCGTACCGGGACCCCGCTCTGCCCTGGGAACGGCGCGTGGACGACCTGCTCGCCCGCCTCACCCCGGAGGAGCGGATCGGCCTGCTCCACCAGCACCAGGCGCCCGTGGAGCGCCTGGGCGTCGGCCCCTTCCGGACCGGGACCGAGGCACTGCACGGACTGGCCTGGCTCGGACCGGCCACCGTCTACCCGCAGGCCGTCGGCCTGGCCAGTACCTGGGACCCCGGTCTGCTCCGCCTCGTCGGCCGGGCCACCGGCGACGAGGTGCTCGCCCGCAGGAGCGCGGGCGCGTCGCCCAACGTCTGGGCGCCCGTGGTCAACCCCCTGCGAGACCCCCGCTGGGGCCGCAACGAGGAGGGCTACTCCGAGGACGCGTGGCTGACCGGGCTCCTGGCCGCCGCCTATGCCCGAGGGCTGGCCGGTGACGGCGACACGCTGCGCCTCGCGCCCACCCTCAAGCACTTCCTCGCCTACAACAACGAGGAGGGCCGCTGCGAGACCTCCAGCGACCTGCCTCCCAGGGTCCTGTACGAGTACGAGCTCCAGGCCTTCCTGCCCGCGCTGGCGGAGGGGGCGGCCGTGTCCGTCATGCCCTCGTACAACCTGGTCAACGGGCGGCCCGCGCACCTGAGCCCGCTGATCGGCGACGTGCTGCGCCCGGCCGCGCCCGACCGCCTGCTGGTGGTCAGCGACGCCTACGCGCCCGCCAACCTCGTGGAGGCACAGCACTTCCACCCCGACCTGCCCACGGCCTACGCGCACGCGATCCGGGCCGGTCTGGACAGCTTCACCCAGGACGACGACCGCGCCGGGGCCACCCTCGACCACGTGCGCGAGGCGCTGCGCCGGGGGCTGCTCACCGGGGCCGACATCGACCGCGCCGCGCGCAACGTGCTCTCGGTCCGGATACGGCTGGGCGAGTTCGACCCCGTGACCGGCGTGGCCGGGGAGGGCGGGGACCTGCTGGCCGGGGACGGCCCGGACGGCGGGACCGGGGACGGCGGCGCCGTGGGGGAGGCCGGGCACGGGACCGCCGGGGACGCCGGGGCCTTCGACACCCCGGAGCACCGGGCGCTGGCCCGGGAGGCGGCCACCCGCTCGATCGTGCTGCTCCGCAACGAGGACGCGCTGCTCCCGCTGAGCGACGTGCGCCGGGTCGCCGTCGTCGGCCAGCTCGGAGACACCGTGCTGGAGGACTGGTACAGCGGGACGCTGCCCTACGCCGTCACCGCGCGCGCCGGGATCGCCGAGCGGGTGGAGACGGTGTTCTGCGAGGGCGTGGACCGGATCCGGCTGAGCACGCTCGGGCACGGACTCGTGGTGGACCCCGGCGACGGGAGTCCCGCCCGGTTGGAGTTCCACGGCGTCTGCGGCGGGCACCGGGGCGCGGACGGGGGCGCGCCGACCGTGGAGGAGGCCGTCGAGGGCGCGGACTTCGACCTCCTGGACTGGGGCGGCGGCGCCTGCGCCCTGCGCTCGGTGCGGACGGGGAGGTACCTCGACGTGGGGCCCGAGGACGTCCTGGCCTTCACCGCGTCGGGACCCGGCACCTGGGAGGTCACCCAGACCTTCCGCCTGGAGGAGCACAAGGGCCTGCACACCCTCGTCCACGTGCGCACCGGCCGCTGTGTCACCTCAAGGCCGGCCGACGGGGAGCTGCGCCTGGACGGAGAGGGGGAGACAGGGGACCCGTTCGTCGTGAACGGGCTCGGTACGGGCGCCGAGGAGGCCGCGCGGACGGCCTCCGCCGCCGACGTCGCGGTCGTCGTCCTGGGCGACCACCCCATGGTCAACGGGCGCGAGACCGAGGACCGGACCGACCTGGACCTGCCCGCCGCCCAGGAGGCGGTGCTGCGCGCCGTGCGCGCGGCCAACCCCGCCACGGTCCTGGTGCTCAGCAGCGGCTGCCCGTTCGGGACCACCTGGGCCGACGAGCACGTCCCGGCCGTCCTGTGGTCGGCGCACGGCGGCCAGGAGTACGGCCGCGCGCTCGCCGACGTGCTCTTCGGCGACGCCGAGCCCTCCGGGCGGCTTCCGCAGACCTGGTACCGCTCCGCCGACGACCTGCCCGGGATGCTCGACTACGACATCGTCGGCGCGCGCGGCACCTACCTGTACTTCGAGGGCGAGCCGCTCTACCCCTTCGGGCACGGACTCGGCTACACGACGGTGGAGTACGCGGCCCCGGTGGTCCGCGTGGACGAGGGCCGGGTCACCGTCACAGTCACGGTCGCCAACACGGGCACGAGGCCCGCCGACGAGGTGGTGCAGGTCTACACCCGCCAACTGGCCTCGCGGGTGCGGACCCCGCTGCGCGCGCTGCGCGGGTTCGTCCGGGTGCGCGTGGAGCCGGGCCGCAGCGCGCTCGCCACGGTCTCCTTCGACGTGGACCGGCTCGCGCTTTGGGACACCACCCGCGACCGCTTCGTGGTGGAGGACGCGCCGCGCCAGGTGCTGGTCGGGCGCTCGGCGACCGACATCCGCGCCACCGCGGCCCTGGACGTGCCGGGGGAGGCCGTCCCGCCCCGAGACGCGCGCACGCCGTGGTCGGCCGCGGGCTACGACGACGCCCGGGGCACGTCCCTGTGCCCGCTCACCCCCGAGCGGGGCGACGCCGTGCGCTCCCGGGAGGGCGGTGCGTGGGCGGCCTTCCACGGCGTGGACCTCGGCGACGGGACCACCGGGTGCCGCCTCACGGTGAACGCCGAGCACGCCTGCACGGTCCGCGTCCGCCTGGACGACCCCGAGGACGGGCCGACCGCCGCGGTGGCCGACGTCCCGGCGGGCAGGGACGGCTACGACTTCACCGAGGTCGGCGCGGCCTTCGAGGACGCGGGGGGAGCCGGGGGGATCCGTGACCTGTACCTGGTCTTCGACCGGCCGGGCACGGCGGTGGCCGACCTGGTCCTGACCGGCGGCGCTCCGGAGTCGGAGGCGGACTGAGCGGCGGCGGGCCGGAACGCCGGAACGAGGACGGATCCCCTGTTCAGGGCAGGGCGCACGCCGCCCCGCACGGCCCTCCGGCAGCGGTCCGGAAAGGCTGCCGGTGTGACGCAAGGGGTTCCGACCTGCCTCTGGGCGAGGTCGGGCGGTCGATGCGCGCCGCGGGGGTACGGGATACCGGCGGACGGGCGGACCCGGCCAACCCTCCCGGCCACGGCGCTAGGCGGTGTCCGCGGCGCTTCCGTCCGGCTGCGCCGCGTCCGCCGCCGGGCGCTCCGCGGGGTCCGCGGCGGACTCCTCGCGGGACACGACGGGGCCCGGGGCCGGGGCGACGGGCTCGGGCAGGGGCAGCAGCCCGGCGTCGAGCGAGTGGATCATCGCGGTGGCCCCGCCCCGGGCCGCCGCGCTCAGCCCCAGCGACGACAGCTCCACCCGGCAGCCGCCAGCGTCCGGCGCGAACGCGCTCGCGGCCGCCTCCGCCCGGCAGTTGGGCAGCAGCCACGGGCCCAGGGGCACGAAGTAGCCGCCCAGCACCACCAGGCTCGGGTTGGTCACGTTGATCAGCACGGCCAGGCCCCGGCCCAGCCACGTGCCCGCCCGCTCCAGCGCGCCGACGGCGGTGGCGTCACCCGATTCGGCGCGTTCCACGGCCGTCCCCACCAGTTCGGCGACGTCGCTGCCCGACAGCGGGTGGTCCGGGAACCGGTCGGGGACGGCCCCGCGCAGGATGGCCCCGATCCCCGCCAGCGCCTCCAGGCAGCCTCGGCGCCCGCACGCGCACTCCGGCCCGTCCGGGGCCAGGGACAGGTGGCCCACCTCTCCCGCGAACCCGCTGGCGCCGCGCAGCAGCCCGCCCCCAGTCAGGATGCCCGCGCCGATCCCGACCTCGCCGGTCAGGTACGCGAGGTCGGCCGTCCCCGAGAACGACCCCACCCGGTACTCGGCCACCGCGCCCAGGTTCGCGTCGTTGTCCACCCGCACCGGGACGTCTACCGCCCCGGACCCGCGCAGCAGTTCGGTCAGCCGGTCGCGCAGCGGCACGTCGCGCCAGCCCAGGTTGGGCGCGTGCGTGACCGTTCCCGAGGGGGCGTCGATCAGCGCCGGGACGGCCACGCTCACCCCCACCACGGTGCGCCCGCGCAGCGCGGGGTCGGCCGCCGTCGCACCCAGGGTGCGCGCGATGTGCCGCGCGCACGCCTCCGCCCCGGCCGACCCGGCGTCGAAGGGGACGTGGCGGCTGACCAGTTCGCGCTGGAGCAGGTCCACGGCGACCACCGAGAGGTAGTCCACGTTGACCTCCAGGCCGATCGCCGCGATCGAGGAGTCGTCCAGGTCCAGCAGCACCCCGGGGCGTCCCACCCGCTGCCGGGAGGAGCGTCCGGTCTCGCGGACCAGCCGGCGCGCCATGAGGTCGGCGACCAGGCTGGACACCGTGGTCTTGTTCAGCCCTGTGGCCGCTGCCACCGCCGCGCGCGAGCAGGGCGCCAGCTCGCGGACCGTGCGCAGCACGACGCCCAGGTTGGTCTCCCGGACCGTCTGGAAGCTCACCGTTCCCGAACCGACCGACACCTGGCCCCCCTCGTCCCGTCCGACACGGCACACCGTGCCCGGATCGTACAGGGAGCCGACGGCGTGAGCGGTGGCGCTGCCCCGGCGGGGCGCGGCTGCGGAGGCGGAGGCGGATGAGGAGGCGGCGGCCGGGGGCGATCCCTGAACCGGGGGTGACGCCGGGATCGGGAGGCCGGACCGGAAGAGCCGTTGCGCGCGGCCGACCCCTCTGGTGGGATTCCGGGCATGGTGCCTCCCGACGTCTTCCGCGACCAGCCCGTCCTCACCGGGGAGAGGGTCCGCCTCGAACCGCTCGACGCCGGGACCGGTGAGCACTTCATCGAACCGTTGCTGCGCATGGACCCCGAGGTGCGCCGCCTCACCGGCACCCACCGGGAGTTCACCAGGGAGGAGCTGGTGCGCTGGGCCGCGACGCGGCCCGACCACCACGACCGGGCCGACTGGGTCGTCTTCGAGAGGGAGGGCGGCGCGCCCGTGGGCGAGTGCGCGCTGATCGACCTCGACCCGGACAACGCCAGCGTCGGCTACCGGATCGCGCTCAACGGCATGTCCGTCACCGGCAGGGGCTACGGCACCGAGGCCACGGACCTCGTGCTGGAGTACGCCTTCACCGTGGCCGGACTGCACCGGGTGGCCCTGGAGGTGTTCGCGTTCAACACCCGCGCGCAGAGGTCCTACGCCCGGTCGGGGTTCGTCCGTGAGGGTGTCTGGCGCAAGTTCCTGCGCTGGGACGGCGAGTGGCACGACGCGGTGCTGATGTCGATCCTGGCCGAGGAGTACGCCGGGGTCCGCGCCGCCCGGGGGAAGGGCTGAGGCGCGTTCCGCGGGCGGCGCCCGTCGCCTGGCGGGGCGTGTACCCGCGGAACGCGTCCCCGGGCTACCCTCGGGCCCATGCCCGTTCCTGACTTCCTCCTCGCCCTCCGCAGCCACGTCGGCCACGGCCTCCTCCCCCTCGTCGGGGTGACGGCGGTGGTCGTCAACGACGAGGGCGAGGTCCTCCTGCACCGGCGCGCGGACGACGGCCGCTGGGCCACGCCCGGCGGCATCCTGGAACCGGAGGAGGAACCCGCCCGGGCGGTGGTCCGCGAGGTGCGCGAGGAGACCGGGGTGGAGGTCGAGGTGGAGCGGCTCACCAGCGTGCTCGCCCAGGAGCCCTTCACCTACCCCAACGGCGACCGCGTGCAGATCCTCGACCTGGCCTTCCGGTGCCGCCCCGTGGGCGGGGCGCCGGACGCCAGCGGCGACGAGAGCCTGGACGTGCGCTGGTTCCCGCCCGGGGCCCTGCCGGACATGTCCCAGCGCATCCTGGACCGGATCGGCCACGCCCGCCAGGACCGCGCGGGGCCGTTCTACGTCACCTGAGCCCCGGGGTCCCGGACCGGGCCCGGTGCTGGAGACCGTGGGCGGTCGGTTCCGGGAGAGAACCGGTCAGAGCGAACGCCCTGTGCCTTCCTTTGAGGGGAGAGGACACAGGGCGCGGAACCACCGGTTCAGCTGAGGCCGCCCTTGGCGGTGCTGAGGAAGGCCCGCCACTCGGCGGGACCGAAGGTGAGCGTGCCCAGGTCGCGGTTCTGGGTGTCGCGGACGGCGGAGAAGGCGGGGGTGTCGGCTACCTCCACGCAGTTGGAGGAAGCACTTGAGTAGGTGGAGGTGCGGAAGAGCGCCTCATGCTGAGCTGGAAGCTGGTCCATGGGTCCTTGGTCTTCGTGGGTCAGGCGGACTGCAAGAGGTCTTTGAGTAGCTGAATGGATTGCTTCTGCGAAAGAGCTACTCCACAGAGGTGGGTGAACCTGGATCGGTGGAGGGCTACCTCCTCCTTGCTTTCGAGGTAGGCGTTGCGGGCCGCAGACTCGGTGTAGACGATGGTCAGGTCATAGTCACCAGCGAAGTCCATGATCACGAACGAGCCGCCCATCCCTCCGTGCAAGCCGGATTGTAGCGGGGCGATCTGGATCGACGTTGTGTTGCTGGTGTCCTCGGCGACCTTGATCAGGTGCTCCACCTGTGGCTTGAAGGCTTCGGGTGTGCCCAGCAGGCGCTGTACGGCGGCTTCCTCGATCACGAACACCGCCGTGGGAGACGTATCGCGGGTGAGGATCTGCTGGCGCTTCATCCGTGCTTCGACCTTGGCCTCGACTTCTCCCGGAGTGATGAAGGGATAGCTGAGCAGCAAGGCCGTGGCGTACTCGCGGGTCTGGAGTAACCCGGGGATGAACTCTGGTTCGTAGGTGTTGATCTGGGACGCCTCGTCCTCGAACGCGAGCAGCGCACCGTCAAGGGCGTCCCCGTACTGAACCCACCAGCCGCGTTTTTTCGCGTCACGCATCAGGTTCTCCAGCGACTCGCGGTGGTCCGGGGCGGTCACTTCGTAGAGGTCGAGCAGCGCCCTGAGGTCGGTCAGGTTCCCTCGTGTCCAGCGTCCGTTCTCGTAGTTGTGGACCTTGGTCTTTGCCCAGTCGAGTTCGGCGGCCACTTGGTCGAGCGTCAGACCCGCCGCCTCCCGTCCACGTCGCAGTTCGCGGGCCAACTGGCGTTTGCCGACCGTGGGCAGCGGTGGTTGCTTCGCGGACATGGAGGACCTCCTCGTTAGTGGGTCATGGCACGGCATAGCTGATAGTAGTGCGAACTTCCATGAAGCGAAACAGACATATAGCACAAAGTCACTATGGACTTGAAAGTAGGAAGTTCATAGTTGACTATGGCTGCATAGGCCGCTTCGCCGGAGCGCACGGCTCCTCTGCGGTCAATGCTTCGGGCCGTCACTGTGGAGGACTGTCATGGCTGATGAACGTCGGACGCGTATGAGTGTGGGCGAAGGTGCGTCTACCCCCGTCGCTGAACTGGTGAGACGCCTGGAAGCCGGACACGGCCTCAAGGCGGAGGAGGTCCCCGAGTCGGGACACGTCGTGGCCCGGCTCGGGGGCCGCTCGGTGACGGTCGCCCTGGTGGACGGCCGGTGGTTCAGGCGGCACACCGCCCAGGACGGCCGCAGCGCCCTCTCGCCCCTGCACCACGCCGGTCGCGAGTTCTCCGTGGCCCACTCGGTCGCGGCGGAGTTGACAGAGGCGAGGGTCGTCGAATGACCAAGCCCTCAGAGTCCGAACCCGTCACTCCGTGGACCTGTCCGGCCTGCTGCCGCACCGAGAACGGCGGTCACAAGGTGCACACCCGTTGCCCCCGCGGCAACTCCCAGGACGACAGCGACGACCGCCCCGCTCCCGTCCAAGCCCTGAGCGAGAACCCCGCGCGTTCCGCGCGGCGTCAGAACGCGAAGCCGACTACGCGTCACCCCGACGGTCGCCAGGCGTTCGCGTCCGTCTCTTTCCTCACCCACGTGCCGCTTCCGGCCGGGCACGTCAAGGCCCCGGCGGGTGCTTCAACACCCCCAGGGCGCGGCCAGTCAGTACCGAATCTCCCGAACGGAGCCTCTGGCATGTTCATTCTGCCTCGTAACCCCGACCCCGCGCCCTGGGGGTGTTGAAG
>NZ_LEKI01000205.1:0-8244 GCF_001029525.1 Nocardiopsis sp. RV163
GCCCAAGGGCTCCTCCCCTCCCCCGGTCCGCCTGGGCACCCGCCTCTTCACCCGGGACACCCCGCAGGTCAAGAGCACCGGCCTGTTCGGAGCGCTCCGCCAGCGCCGCGCCGCACAGTTGGACGGCTACGACGACGCGCTGTTCACGGGCGTGGACGGCCGCGTCTCGGAGGGCCCCACCTGGAACATCGGCTTCCTGGACGGCGGCGGCCTGGTCTGGCCGCAGGCCCCCTGCCTGCCCGGGGTGACCACGGCGCTGGTCAGCCGTGCCGCCGAGAACCTCGGCGTCCCGGTCACCACCCGGCCGATCGCCTCGGCGGCGAGCACCCGCACGGCGGGCGCGTTCATCGCCAACGCCACCACGGGCGTGCGGCCGGTGGCCGCCATCGACGGCGTCCACCTGCCGCAGGCCGCGCTGGTGCGCAAGTTCGCCGCGGCCTACGCGGACCTGCCCGGAGACGCCCTGTAGCGACCTCCGGAGCGCACGCGCGCCCCGCCTCGCCGTATGCGCCGAGGAGCGCACCCGACGAGGCGGGGTCCAGGGGGGTGCGGGACCGGGGCCGCCTCAGCGCTCGGCGGGTTCGGGCTCCTCCGCGACCTTCGGGGCGCGGCCCGCGCGCCCGGGCCACCACACACGGGACCCGACGTCCAGGGACAGCGCGGGCACCAGCACCGTCCGCACGAGCAGCGCGTCCACCAGCACGCCGAACGCCACCAGGAAGGCCAACTGGAGCAGGAACAGCAGCGGGATCACCGCCAGGGCCGCGAAGGTCACGGCCAGCACCACCCCGGCGGAGGTGATCACACCGCCGGTGACGGTCAGCGCGCGCAGCACACCCTCGCGGTGCCCGTGCAGCAGCGTCTCCTCACGCGCCCGGGACATGAGGAAGATGCTGTAGTCGATCCCCAGCGCCACCAGGAACACGAACGCGAACAGCGGCACCACCGGGTCCGCGCCGGGCAGGCCGAGCACGTGGTCGAACAGCAGCGTTCCCACGCCCAGCGCCGCAGCGAAGGACAGGACGTTCACGGCCATCAGCAGCAGCGGCGCCACCAGGGAGCGCAGCAGCGGGATGAGCACGAGGAAGACCACCACGAGCACCAGCGGCACCACGACCGCGAAGTCGCGCTGGGCGGTGTCCAGGGTGTCCAGGTCGGTGGCGCTCACCCCGCCGACCAGGGCGTCGGCGCCCTCGACGGAGTCCAGTTCGGTCCGCAGGTCGCGCACCGCGTCCACCGCCTCGGCGGACTCGGGGCCGACGGTGAGGACCACCTCGACCAGGACCCGGCCGTCCTCCACCAGGGGCGGCAGGTCGGCGCCGGGCGGGCCGGGCTCGGTCACCGGCGCGGCCCCGTCCACGACGGGCAGGCGTTCGGCGGCCCGGACGACCTCGTCCAGGTGGTCGGCGTCGGCGACCACCAGGGCGGGGGCGGCGCTGGCGTCGGAGCCGAAGCCCCGGTCGAGGGCCTCCTGGGCGTCGACCGCCTCCACCTCGGTGCGGAAGACCTCGGCCTGGCCGGTGCCCCCGGCGTCGAACTGGGGCGCGAACACGGCCGCGGCGGCCAGGACGGCGGTGGTGACCGTCCAGTACAGGCGCGGCCTGCGCGAGACGGTGGTCGCCAGGCGGCCCCAGAACCGGTGGCTGGCCACGACCTCGTCCAGAGTTCCGTCCGTACGGCCGCCGCTGTGCGGTGCCACGGGCCAGAAGGCGGCGCGTCCGCACAGGGCGAGCACGGCGGGCAGGAAGGTCATCGCCGAGAGCAGGGCCGCGACGACGCCGATGGCCACCGCGGGGCCGAGGCTGCGGGTGGAGGCCAGGTCGGCGGCGAGCAGGCAGAGCAGGCCGAGGATGACGGTCCCGCCGGAGGCCAGGACCGGGCCGGTCACGCCGCGCACGGCGGCCGTGACGGCTTCGGGCACACTGTCGCGGGCGGCCAGTTCCTCGCGGTAGCGGGCCACGAGCAGCAGCGCGTAGTCGGTGCAGGCGCCCACGACCAGGATGAACAGGATGCCCTGGCTCTGACCGTTGAGGCTGACCAGACCGGTGTCGGCGGCCAGGTAGACCAGCGCTCCGGACAGTCCGAGCGCGAGGAGGCAGGCGAGGATGACCAGCACCGGCAGCAGCGGCGAGCGGTAGACGGCCACGAGGATGATCAGCACGGCGGTGATGGCCACGATCAGCAGCGTGGAGTCGATGCCGCCGAAGGCCGCGGCGAGGTCGGCAGCGAAACCGGCGGGGCCGGTGACCTGGACCTGGAGCCCCGACACGGGATCGTCGGCCAGCACCGCGCGCAGGTCCTCGACCGCGTCGCCGGTGTCGGCGGCCGGGTCGAGCATCACCACGAACTGGGCGACCGAGGGGTCCTCGGTCCCGGGGATCGGGCCGACGACGGAGCCGGAGACCCAGGGCTCCTCTCCCACGCGCTCGGCGACCGCGGCGATGTCGGCGAGTTCGCCCTCTCCGAGGGCCTCGCCCCCGTCGTCCCCGGCGTCCTCGCGCGAGTAGACGACGACGGCCGGGACCGCCTCCTCCCGGTCGAACTCCTCGGCGATCTCACTGACCTCGGTGGACTCGGCGCCCACCGGCAGGAACGCGCCCGGGTCGTTGGTCTGCACCTCGCCGAGCCTGCCCAGGAACATGCCCAGGGGCCCGGCGCCCGCCAGCCACACCAGGGCGACCAGCAGGGCCGCTCCGATCCACCAGCGCGACCGCCTGGCAGGTGGTCTGCCGTTGTCCTTGTCCACGTTCGGGATCCCTCTCACACCGTCAGCTTGCTCGAAATTTGAGCATCTCGCTTTTCGAGTTACTTTCGGGCATGACCCTACCCCAGTCCGCTCCCGCCATGCTCCCGCCCCCGTCCTGCTCGGACGTGGCCCCCGTCACCGGCGGACGGCGGCGCGGCCGGGTGCGAACGCCGTCGCCCCGGTCCGAACGGACCGGGGCCGGGGAGCCGGGTCTCAACGGCGCGCCCGCGCCCCCCGCGGGGCCGCGCGCTTCGAGGACGCCCGTTCCCGGGAGGCCCGTTCCGCGGCCGCGACGATGTTGTCGGCCATCGCGCCGAACACGAACCCGTGGAAGGGCGTGACGGCCTTCCAGTACAGGTGCCCCAGCAGACCGCGCGGGTGGAAGAGCGCGCGCTGGCGGTAGACCGTGCGTCCGCGCACGCGGGCCACGCCCAGTTCGAGCCAGGCCGGTCCGGGCAGGCGCATCTCCGCCCGCAGCCGCAGCAGCTCGCCGGGGACGACCTCCTCCACCCGCCAGAAGTCCAGGGAGTCGCCCACCCGCAGCCGCTCCGGGTCGCGCCGCCCCCTGCGCAGGCCCACCCCGCCCACGGCCAGGTCGATCCAGCCGCGCGCGGCCCACGCGAGCGGCCAGGAGTACCAGCCGTGTTCGCCGCCGATACCCTCGACGACCTTCCACACCGCCTCCGTTCCGGCGTCGACGTACCGCGCGCGCACGTCGGTGTAGAGGCTGCCGCCCGCCCAGTCCGGGTCGCTCGGAAGGGGGTCGGACGGGGCGCTCGGCCATGCGGCAGAGGACCAGCGGGTGTCCACCCGCGACTCGTCGACGCGGCGCAGGGCCAGCTCCACGGCCCGGTCGAAGCCGATCCGGTCGTGGTCGTCCAGGAGTTCGGACAGGTCGTCCTCGCCGACCACCGCGTCGTGGCGCAGCGACTCCACCAGCGGCCGGGCGATCGCGGGCGGCACCGGCGTGATCAGGCCGACCCACAGGCTGGACAGGCCCGGCGAGAGTACGGGGACGGGGATGATCAGCCTCCTGGCGATCCCGGCCGCCCCGGCGAAGCGCTGGATCATCCGGGCGTAGGAGAGCACCTCCGGGCCGCCGATGTCGAAGGTCCGGTTGGTCCCCTCCGGGAGTTCGGCGCACTCGACCAGCAGCCGCAGCACGTCGCGCACGGCGATCGGCTGGACGCGGCTGCGCACCCACCGGGGCGTGGTCATCACCGGCAGGCGCTCGGTGAGGTGGCGCAGCATCTCGAAGGAGGCCGAGCCGGAGCCGAGGATCACCGCGGCGCGCAGCACGGCCGTGGGTACGTCCGACTCCAGAAGGATCCGGCCGACCTCCTCGCGCGAGGCCATGTGCGCAGACAGGGCCTCCCCGTGCGGCGCCAGCCCGCCCAGGTAGACCAGGCGGGTCGTGCCCGCCTCGCGCGCCGCGCGGGCGGCGTTGCGGGCGGCACGGGCGTCGGTGCCCGCGAAGTCGCGCCCGCCCGACATCGAGTGGACCAGGTAGTAGGCGGTGTCGATGCCCGCGAACGCCTCGTCCAGGCCCTCGCCGCTCACCACGTCGCCCCGGACCACCTCCACGCGGTCGCGCCAGGGCTGGTCGCGCAGCTTCTCCGGGGTGCGCGCCAGGCAGCGGACGCGGTACCCGGCCGCGAGCAGCTCGGGCACCAGACGTCCGCCGATGTAGCCGGTGGCCCCGGTGACCAGGACGGATGGCCTCATCCGGTCGCACCGACCACGCTGTGGCGGCGATCGCGTCGCCGCGCGCGCCTGCGGCGGTAGGGGTTGTCCTCGGGCAGGCCGCCGCTGACCCGGCCGTACATGCCGAAGGTCATCACCGTGATCCCGACGACGAAGCTGAAGATGACGTTGGGCATGGAGAAGGCCAGGATGTTGGGCCCCGCGCTCATCAGGTAGAGGTTCACGAGCCCGCTGGCCACGAAGCCCACGCCCACCACCGTGCAGACGGTGGAAGCGAAAGAGCCGCCCAGCACGGACGCGCCCAGCAGCAGTGATCCGATCGCGATGGACACGAAGCTCAGCGCACCGTTGGTGGAAAGGCCCGCGATGACCTCCCCCTGGGTGTCGAAGAGCGGGAGCCTGACCACCAGCCCCGCGATGCCGAAGCCCATGAGTACGAGTCCGGTGAGTCCGGCGCCGACACGGTAGACCACGCTGAGACGGCGGTCGGCCGGGCGCCTGGTGTCCAGATCCATGGTGCTGCCCCTTCCGGTGTTCTCCCAGCTAGAGTTCTACGCGTGTGGTGCGCGGCACAAGACGCACCGATTTCGCAACGCTTGGGGCGCCATGGCCGACGCATTGACCCCCGGGGCGACCGCGCGCCTGCTCGGGATCTCGCCCTCCACGCTGCGCAGCTGGGACCGGCGCTACGGTGTGGGGCCCCGCGAACGCAGTCCGGGCGGGCACCGCCGCTACTCCCCGGCCGACGTGGCGCGCCTGCGCGAGCTGTGCCGACTGGTCGGTGAGGGCCTGCCGCCCGCCTCGGCGGCGGAGTGCGTACTGGAACCGGATCGCGAAGGCGCGGCTCGCGGCCCCTCCGCGCAGCGCGTTCCCCCTCAGCGGGGAGCGGGAACCGGTGGGAGGAAGACCGGGGCCTTCGGGCGGGAGAGCCAGGAGGCCTCCGGGGAGGGCTCGGGCATCGGTGGGGACGACGCGGACGCGAAGGCCCCCGGCGGTGGCGTACGGACCCGGGTGCGCCCCGGCGGGGACACCCTGCCCCTCGGTCCGGCCGGCCCCACCCTCCACGGAATCGCCCGAGCCGCCATGCGCATGGACGCCGAACTCGTGGAACGCCTGCTGGAGGAGGCGCTGGACGAGCGCGGCGTGGTGGCGGCCTGGGAGGACCTGGCGATGCCGCTGCTGTACGGGATGGGCCGCAAGTGGGAGGACACCCGGCGCTACGTGGAGGTGGAGCACCTCCTGTCGTGGTGCGTGTCCTCGGCGCTGCGCCGCGTGGCCGCCCCCGCGGACACGGCCCCGGCGGGCCGCGCCACGGTGCTGGCCTGCGGCCCCGGCCAGATGCACAGCCTTCCGATGGAGGCGCTGGCCGCCGCGCTGCGCGAACGGGGGGTACCGCGCCGTGTGCTGGGGCCGTGCACGCCCGTGGCGGCGACGGTGCGGACGGTGCGCCGCACGGGCCCGCGCGCGCTGGTCCTGTGGTCCCACGCCGGAAACGCCGACGACGTCGCGGCGCTGCGGGCCGCGGTGCGCGCGGCGGCGGAGTCGGCTCAGGCCACCGCCGTGTACACGGCGGGGCCGGGCTGGCGGTCGCTGGGCGCGGCGCCGGGGCTGGCCGCCGGGCACCTGGGCTCGCTCACCGAAGCCGTGCGGACCCTGGCCCCCGGCTGAGGCCGTTCGCTCCGACCCCGCGCAGCGCGTACCACGCCTGGTCCAGGCTGGTCAGCGACATGGCCGCGACCGGTGTGCTCAGACCCATCACCAGTTCCCGGGGCAGGCGCGAACCGCCGTCCAGGAAGGCCAGCACGTCCCCGAGGCGGTTGGCCGCGAACAGCCTGGCGAAGAACTCCGCCCCCGGCACCCGGCCCGTGTCCAGGGCCCGCAGCATGACCGCGTCCATCGCCAGGTGGCGGCGCCGGTGGGGCACCGGCGGCACCGGGACCCGCCCCTGGGCCAGCGCCCGCGCCACGGCGGCCGTCTGGCGCCGCACACCGCTGAACGTGTACCCGGTCGAGGGCCGGGTGGCGCCGCCCGCCGTCCCCACCCGGAACACGCGCCGACCCGCGCGGGGCCGGAACCGCGCGTCGGTCATCGGGATGACGCCCTGCTCGGCCGCGGTCACCTCCACGTCCCCCAGTCCGAGCAGGCCGCAGTAGTCCTTGAGCGCGCGCTCGTACTCGGGGGTCGTGAGCGCCTCTCGGCCGAACTCGGTGTACTCCACCAGCGCCTCGCGCGACGACAGGGGCAGCACGTAGCCGAAGGCCACGCCGTTGGGGGGCTGGGGAGGGCGCAGGTCCATGAGCACCGCCGAGGCGGGGTCGAAGGCGTCGTCGGGCGTG
Organism: Nocardiopsis sp. RV163; assembly: GCF_001029525.1. Lineage (NCBI taxonomy): Bacteria > Bacillati > Actinomycetota > Actinomycetes > Streptosporangiales > Nocardiopsidaceae > Nocardiopsis > Nocardiopsis sp. RV163. The sequence continues at coordinate 6,787 of NZ_LEKI01000205.1, forward strand.
CGCACGAACCAGCCGCGGAAGTGCTGGAGCAGGTGCGTGCGCCCGCGCGGGGCGGGCCGGGGCGGACGCGAGTCGAACACCCACGAGGCGGTCAGCGCACGCTGCCCTGCCCCGGGTCCGGTGCCCCGCACCACGACGTGCTCGGCGCCGTCGGCGACATCGGTGACCAGTACCGGGAGCTGGTGCACGTGCTCACCGGCCGAGGCGCGCACGTGCGCGTCCACGTCGGCCGACCGCAGCATCTTGTACACGTAGGGCGCGGCCGAGGAGCGGTGGGAGGCCCCGTCCGGGCCCACCACGGACAGGTCCGTCCAGCGGGCGGCCAGCAGGTGGTCCCACGGCCCGCCGTCGGGCTCCCAGAAGCACCAGGTGCGGGGCGGGGGCGTGTGCTGCCCGGGGGGCGGTTCGAGCAGGGCGACCCTCAAGGGTCGGCCACGTCGGTTATTGACCCCGCGAAGCTGGTGGGCCAGGGTGAGCCCAGCGGCTCCCCCGCCGATGATCGCCACGTCGTAGTCGGCCATGCCCCCAGCATGCACGGGAAGGGCCGCGCCCGCACACGGACACCCCCCGGGAGGAGATCGTGGACACCACGACGCACGCCATGAAGGACGGCGCGGTCACCGACGAGTTCGACCACGCCGCCGGAGCCTACGACCGGCTCGTGGGCGCCAACCCCGGCTACCACGCCCACCTGCGGGTCTCCGCCAGGCGGCTGGGTCTGCCCTGGGACGGCACGGGGCTGCGCCTGCTCGACCTCGGGTGCGGCACGGGCGCCTCCACCGCCGCCCTGCTGCGCGCCCTGCCCCGGGCCCGGATCGCGGCCGTGGACGCCTCGCCGGGGATGCTGGAGGCGGCCCGCGCCAAGCGATGGCCGGAGTCCGTCTCCTTCCACCGGGCCAGGGCCGAGGAGCTGACCCCCGAGTGGACCCGGGAGCATCTGGGCGGCCCGGTGGACGCGGTGTTCGGCGCCTACCTCATCCGCAACTGCCCCGACCCCGACGCCCTGCTCGCCTCGGTGCGCGCGCTGCTCAAACCCGGCGGCCGCGTCGTCCTGCACGAGTACTCCGTGGCCGACTCGGCGTCGGCGCGGGCGGTGTGGTCGGCGGTGTGCTGGGGGGTGGTGATACCGGCGGGCAAGGCGCTGACCGGGCGGACGGACCTGTTCCGCTACCTGTGGCGCAGCGTTCTGGAGTTCGACGGCCGCGGCGCGCTGCTGGACCGGATGCGCCGCGCGGGCCTGGAGTCGGTGGCCAGCGCACCGCTGCCGGGCTGGCAGTACGGGGTCACGCACACGTTCGTGGGACGGCGCCCGGACGACGCCACGCACCGGGCTTCGGGGGGCCGCGTTGAAGAGCACTGACCGCGAGGGGCTTCCCTGGGCGCGCCGCGGCCGTCGAACTCCAGAACGCTGCGCCACAGGTAGCGGAACAGGTCCGTCCGCCCGGTCAGCGCCTTGCC
>NZ_LEKI01000206.1:0-8106 GCF_001029525.1 Nocardiopsis sp. RV163
GATGGGCACTGCTGCTCCTCTGTGCGAATCCAGACGGCGGTGTCCGGAAGGAGTGGGGGGTGGGGAGCGCTCCCATTGCACCGGAAGCTAACACGAAAAACGTTTTTACGGTAGCCGTGCGACTACGTTCGGGAAGGGGCTGGGTTCCCGAGGGCAGAGGGGCGGGGAACCCGCGCGGTCTTCGGCCCCTGATGGAGGACCCGTACCGAGTCTGGGCACGAGAGGGGCCGGGTACCACGAAGCCCCGGAAGCGGTGGTGCTTACGGGGCTCGACGCTGTGGGGATGCGGGAAGGGAGGACGGTCTCAGGAGGTGGTGCCCGGCGCCTTCAGCGAGGAGACGAAGGGGCGCCACTCCGCAGAGGGGAAGGCCAGGTGGCCCAGCTCAGGCTGCTTGGAGTCACGCATACCGTGCTCTCCTGAACCGAAGTGAGCAGCTTCCACGCACTCCCCACTAGCCGTGGAGTAACTGCTCTTGTACCACTGCTCTCTCAAGTTTCACCTCAGTGTGCGCTACGCAGACCAGTCTTGGTCTTGGCGTCTCCGTATGCTTCCATGCGCAGCCTATCGAGCACACGAAGATGCTCCTCGACCTCAGAGGGATCGTCCTGGAAGAGGACACTCCTGCGTTGTTCGGTGTGCACGACACTGAGTACCCCGACTTCGAGGACAGTGAACGAGCCCATCTCCATAGCAGCGTGAGCCCCGACCTCGTAGGGCAAGAGCTGAACGGTGACGTGCGGTTGATCCATCAAAGCGATGACGTGGTCAAGCTGGGCCCGCATGACCTCAGCCCCGCCAACCATGCGATGAATGGCGGCTTCGTCGATGATGGCCCAGGTCTGCGGACGGTTGCCCATCCAGACCCGCTGCCGCTCCCCACGAACCTGAATCCGACGGTCCACCTCTTCTTGGCTGATCGCAACTCCACTACCCGCGATCAAAGCTCTCTGGTAGTCCTCCGTCTGGAACAGGCCAGGAATGTGGATGGCGTCGTAGCGCTGAATCTTCCGGGCGTCACTCTCCAAGCCGATGTAGGTGCCATAGCCACCCTTGATGCCGTAGCGCTGCCACCACCCAGACTCGCGCGCACGTTCGCGCAACTCCAGATAGCGTCCGAGCTCGTTTTTCGGGACCTCGTAGTACTCCAGCAGCGCATGGAGGTCCCGGCGTCGCGGGATCGCCCCGCTGGGGTCCTCCCATCGGGTGATACTGCTCGGGGCCACGTCGATGGCCTTGGCCACGCGATCGCGCGGCCTCTCTCCTCGCAGCTTCCCTAGCTCCTGGGCCAACTGCCAGCGCCCCACCGTTGGACTCTTCATGCCGAGAGCGTAGCGGACGCCCTCATCTTCCATCAGCTTTTTTCGATATGCACCTTGCACATGAGCTAGACGTGATGAACTATGGCTGTACGACAGCGGTGTGCACCTCGGTGATCACCGATTGCGACCCCTGAGGCATGAAAACGGCCCTGCCTGGACGTTGCACCGTCCGGACAGGGCCTGAGCCCACAACCTGAGAGACCAGGCGAGGACCTTGGACAACCGTAGTACTCCCATGCCCGAACCCCCTCGGCGGCCCGAGCTTCGGCGCTATCTCGGGCGCTTCCCCGGCGCGCTGTCCGCCGTCGGGGACGCGCGCGACTGGCTGTCACGGCGTCTGGAGCTGACACGGATACCCGATTCCCCAGCCCAGGACGCCCTCCTGATCCTGAGCGAGCTCGCCACGAACGCTCTGCTGCACTCCCCCGCCGGAGCACGCGGCGGGGCGTTCCTCGTCTCGCTGTTCACCTCGGCTCGCTGCCTCCGCGTCTCCGTCCGCGGCCGCGACGACACCCGCGTTCCCGCTCTCCGGGCGGTTCCGGCCGATCCCGAATCCGAGCACGGGCGCGGCCTCTTCCTCGTCAACGCCCTGGCCGACACCTGGGGTGTCGAACGCACCCCGCACGGACCGGCGGTCTTCTTCACCCTGGGCTGGACTCCGGAGGAGCCGGACCAGCCGCCGGGCTCCGTCCGGCCGCCCAGGCAGCGGACCGCACAGCCGCGGACACCGCAGCGGCCGCCTGTGGTTCCGGCGCCCCGAACGGCCCCGCGAAACCAGGACGGGTGGTGAACCGTGCCCGGCTACGGCATCCACCCCAGCCCGGAGATCCGTCGCCTGCGCCGCGACTTCCCCGACCACCTCATCTGCGAACTCCACGACGAGTCGGGGCGCCCGATCCTCGTCGCCACGCTGGTTCGCCGGCGCTGCCCCTGCCCGGCCGATCTGGTCACCGCCGACGACCCGACCGCGCTGCGCCGGGCCCTGTCTCTGCCTCCGCAGCGGAAGAGCGCCCCGTGACCGCCGTGGCAGAGGCACCTCGAACGGAGGCCTCCCCCAAGCGGCCCGGCCCCGTCGCCCGTCCGGAACCCGGACGCGGTTCCAGCCCTCCAGGGCCCAGGCCCGGCCCGGGCGGTGCCCCCCGATGCGGGCTGTCGGCGCTGCGCCGCCACGGCTGGACGGTCTGGTTCGGCCGGTACACCCGCCAGTACTGGGCCGCGCACACGGGTCACATGCGGCTGGTCTGCGCCGACAGTCCCGAGGAGCTGATCCGCTCGGTCACCGCCGTCACAGCAGCACCGGGCACCTCGCCCTTCCCCGGGTTCCGCCGGAGCCCCTGAGCCTCGGGGGCGCTGCGACCGGCCGCCGGTCGCGGCGCCCCGCCAGCCACACCGCTGCGAAGGAACGGAGAACCATGAACACCGCAGGGTTGTATGCGCTCGTGCCCGATGAGAGCTCTGAGAAAGGAGTGGAAAAGGGGCAGAGAAGGGACCGGGACCGAGCGGACCGGAAACGGCCAGAATCCCTGTGGCGCATGGCACGCGTGCTAGTTTCGGCGTCCCCTGAAGGTCCCTCGCAAAGCCCGAACGGAGATCCATGGAACTGGAACTGCTCGCCAAGGACCCCGCGTCCGGAGGCAAGGGCTGTCCCTCCGTCTACCTCAGCGACACCGGAGAGTTCGTCGTCCAGGGCCCCGCTCTGGCACCGGAAGACTGGGCGAAGGTGGAGAACCCCCTGCCCGGGGAAACCGCGGTCCGCATCTCCCCCGAGGTCGTTCTCGCCGCCGTCGAACTCCACCGCCGGAGACAGGGCTAAGCTCCTCAGGCGCCGGGTTGCACAGCATCTGGAGGACCCGGCGCCTTCGTCTCCTGGAATGAGCGGTACAGACCTCCCCGGTTTCCAGTGGAGCGGCCGAGCGGCTGCTCGACCGGCCGGACGCGGCACTGAGCGACCTGGTACGCGAACTGGCCGCCGAGGATTCCCGTCTGGACGCCCTCGCCGAGGAGGACGAGTTGAGTGATCTGCGCGCCGTGATGACGGCTTCCTACCAGGCCCTGGACGAGGGCACCGCCCGCTTCTTCCGGCGCCTGGGCCTGCACCCGGGGCCGGAGTTCTCCCCCGGAGCCGCCGCCGCGCTCACCGACACCCCGCAGGCAAAGGCCCGGAGGCTCCTGGACCGCCTCGTCCGGGCGAACCTCGTGGAGCGCCCGCGCGAGGACCGCTACCGCCTGCACGACCTGGTCCGCCTGTACGCGGTCGAGCGGGTCCGCGCTGAGGAGGGACCGGAGGCGCCGAGCGAGGCCGTCGGGAGGGTGGCCCGGTGGTACACGCACGCCGCCGCCCGGGCCCAGCGCGTGGAGCACCCCAACTTCCCGGTCGTCCCCGGGCGGGAACAGGATCACCAGTTGCCCGAGTTCGACTCCGTACAGGACGCGCTGACCTGGTTCGAGACCGAGCGCGCGAACCTCGTGGCCGTGGTGCGGGCCGCCTTGGACCACGGCCACCGCGACACCGCCTGGCGACTGCCGGCGAGCGTGTACGGGCTGTTCGAGCTGCACCGGCACTGGCACGAGTGGCGCGACCTCCACGCGGTCGGCCTACGGGCGGCCGAGAGCGCGGGCACCGCCTTCGGACTCGCCCGCAACCACCTGGGCATGGGCGACGCCCATTGGCTGCTGGACGATCCCGGCTCGGCCGTGCGGCACTACGAGTCCGCGCTGGAGGCCAACCGGGAGGCCGGTGACCCGTGGGTGGAGGGGTTCGCGCTGCGCCAACTGGGAGTGTTGGCCTGGCAGCGCGGCGAGCGCGACGGAACCGCCTCCGCGCACGTGGAGCGGGCCATCGCGGTCTTCCGTGAGGCGGGCGAGCCTCGCGGCGCGGCGATGGGGCTGCTCAGCCTGGCCGACTTCGGCGTGGACCTGGGCCGTTGGGACGAGGCCCTCCACCACAGCCGGGCGGCGATCGAGGCCTTCGAGGCCATCGGCGCCGACTGGAGCGTGGCGTGGGCGCACTGCACCCTGGGCCGAAGCCTCACCGGTTCGGGGCGGGCGGATGAAGCGGTGGCCGCGTACCGTCGGGCCCTGCGCGTCTTCGAGGAGCGCGACGACCGGGACAGCCGGGCGGTCGCCCTGCTGGGCCTGGGCGACGCCCGAGCCGAACTGGGCGACGCCGCTGCGGCCCGGGAGGCGTGGAACGCGGCCCTGGAGTACCTGCGCGACCACGACGACCCGCGCGCGAACGAGGCGGAGGAACGCCTGGGCCGCCTGGCCGCCGACGGCTGAGGACCGCGCGCGGGGAAGCCGCTCCGATGTCCGGCAGGGCGGTCCGGTCCCGGGCGGAGGCGTCCGCCCGGGACCGGACCGCCGGATCAGCGCTCCACGTGGGCCGCGAGGTTGGCCAGGGACGAGGCGAGGGCCCCCTCGTGGACGGTGTGGTCGATACCCCGGGGCACGTCGGCGGCCTCGACGGTGACCAGGGTGCCCTCCGGGCCCGCCGTGAGGGTCCAGGTCATCGTCATCGTCCCGGCGAAGTCGGGGTCCTCCGACTCGAAGTCGATCCGCTGCACGACCCGCTCCCCGGGCACCAGTTCGGCGAAGGCCACCTCGGTGACGTCCTCCGTCTCCGAGCTCTTGCCGCGCCCCTCCTGAGGGTCGGGGTAGGTCAGCACCATGCGGTACCCGCCCCCGGGCCCGGGCTCGAAGCGGTCGATCCGGCCGGTCATGCCCTCCGGCGGCAACCAGGCCGCGAGTGCGTCCGGTTCGGTCATCGCCGCGTAGACCGCCGCCGCGGAGGCGCGGACGACCCTGCTGCCACGGTCGACTCGCCTCGGTGTCCCGGCCATGTCCGCCCCTCCTCCAACCAGCGCTTTCGTACACGGGCAACCTAACCGACACCGGCGACAGACCGCGTGCGCGCGGTCAGAGGGGGCGGCGGCCCTGGACCGAGTAGATCGCGCAGGAGGTGGCCCTGAAGGACGGGTCCGCCAGGAGCGCGCGCACCTCGGCGAGGCGCTCGTCGGTCATCCCCTCGCGCACGAAGGCGTCGCGCAGGTGGCGGGTGTGGTGCGCGATCAGGTGCACGCCGGGGGAGTCGGCGTCCCACAGCTCCAGCCGGGGCCGGGGGTCGATGTCCACCAGGCCCGCGCCGCGCATCGCCTCGGCGGCGTTGCGGCCCCAGGCCGGGTCGGCCCCGGCGCGGACCATCAGCCTGGTCTTGGCCTCCTGGAACTCCTCGTAGAGCTTCTGGGACCCGGCGTCGGGCATGAGCAGCGCCGGGCCGTAGGTGATGTCGAACTCGTCGAGCTGGAGCACGCCGCCGGGCTTGAGCGCGCGCACCAGGCGGTCCAGGACCGCGATCCGCTCCGGGATGTGCAACAGGACCAGCCGGGAGTGGATGAGGTCGAAGGCGGCCTCGGGCAGCGGGTCGCGGACCACGTCGTGTTGGAGCACCTCCAGGCCCTCGGCGGCGGGGACGCGCTCGGGCTTGATGTCGGTGGCCAGCACGCTCCCGCCCGGGGAGACCCGGTCGGCCAGCCAGAGCGCGACGCTGCCGCCCCCGGCTCCCACCTCCAGGCAGTCCCACCCCGGCCCGACACCGGTCCGCTCCAGGCGTTCGGTGGTCACGGGGTCGTAGGCGGCGGCCAGGAAGCGGTGCTGGTCGAAGGCGTGCTCGCTGTGGTTGTCGAAGACGTAGCGCTGGTCCTCGGCGGCGTCGGTCACCGGTACCTCCTCGGGGGTCGGTCGGATCGTCGGGGCCGGTCGGGTCGGTACGGCCGTTCGGGCTACGGGCTCTGACGGGGCGCGACCGCCCTCGGCCGCGGCCCGGCCCGGCGGTCGGCGCGCGCCGACGGCTTCGGCCGCGACGCGGGCCAGGGTGGCCGTGCACACCTTCCCGGTCGGGCCGATCGGCAGTTCGGGCAGCACGACCACGTGCTCGGGCAGCGCGCGCACGTCCAGGCCGCGTTCGTCGCGCAGGAAGGCGATGAGCTCCTTCGCGGAGGGCGCGGCGGCCCCCTCCTCGGGGGACACGCAGGCGCACACGCGCTCGCCCAGGTCGGGGTCGGGTACGGGGACGCAGTGGGCCTCCGCGAGGGCGGGGTGGGCGCCGAGTTCGCGCTCCACCTCGGCCGGGTAGATGTTGACGCCGCCCCGGATCACCGTCCGTCGCAGGCGGTCCACCACCCGCAGCGCGCCGTCGGGGTCCAGGCGGCCCAGGTCGCCGGTGCGCACCCACCCGCCCGGGGCCCGCCGCTCGGCGTCCAGCTCGGGCGCGGCGACGCGGCACAGCGGTGTCATCGGTCCCAGGGCCCAGATCTCGCCGGTCTCCCCCCGCGGAACCGGGCGCCCCCGGGGGTCGCGGATGCTCACCTCGGCCACGTCGGGGGCGGGGTCTCCGGCCAGGCCCGGTTCCCACGCCTCCGGGCGGCGGGCGGTGTGGCAGTTGACCCCGTCGGTGGAGCCGTAGACGTTGACCACGGGCCGCCCGAAGCGGGCGGCGCAGGCGTCGCGGACCTCCCGGTGCAGCGGGGCGCCGCTGGCCACCACCGCGCGCAGGGACGAGGTGTCGGCCCGTTCGGGCAGCGCGGCGATCCGCCGCAGCATGGTGGGCACGCCGATCAGGTGGGTGGGGCGGTGCAGCTCTATCGCGCGCAGCGCGGCGGCCGGGTCGAAGCGGGGCAGGACCACCAGGGTCGCGCCGAGTCCGGCCAGGGTCACCGGCACCCCGCAGGAGCCGAAGGAGGAGGCCAGCGACACCAGGACCAGGTTGCGCATGGGGCCGGGTCCGGTGTGCAGCGCCGCCACGTAGTTGGCCCGGCCGCCCGCCATGGCGTTGTGGCTGTAGGCGACCATGCCGGGTTCGCCCTCGGAACCGGAGGAGACCAGGATCCGGGCCGGGGCCTCGGGGTCGGGGCGGGCGGGAAGCCAGTCCCCCGGCTCCCCGGTGTCGGACCGGTCCAGGCTGCGCGTCCCGGGGCGGGCCGGTCCGAACGCCCACGTCCGGCGCAGGGTCGGCGGCGGGTCCGCGCGGCGGATCTGCCGGGCGCGCTCCGGGGTGGTGACGAGGTCCGCCGCCCGGGAGCGTGCAAGCAGGCTGCGCACGTCGGCCGGGGGCCGGCCGTCGGGTACGGGCAGCGCGACCGCGCCGACGGCGGCGACGGCGAGTTCGGCCACGACGGCCTCGCGCCCGTTGGGCAGCAGGAGGGCGACGATGTCGCGCTCCCCCGTTCCCCCGGCGGCCAGCGCGGCGGCGGCGCGGCGCACGGCGGCGTCCAGCCCGGCGTAGTCGAGCGTGCCGCGGCCGTCGACGACGGCGTCGCGTCCGGGGTGGGCGAGCGCGTGCCCGTGGAAGAGGCCGTACAGGTCCCGGCCCGGGCACCAGCCGCGCCCGGTCCACCGCGCGCGCAGGTCGGCCGGGACCAGGTCGCGCAGTTCCAGGCCGTTGGAGGAGGTCCAGGTCATCGGTCCTCCACGGGTGGGTGGTCGGCCGGGGCGCCGCCGGGGGGCGTTGACGGTGCGGCCCGCGGGGCCTCCGCGCCGGTGGTCCCGGCACCGGCGGCGCCCCGGGATCCCCGGTCGGCGGCGGTGAGGCCGGGAGCGGGGTCGTGGCGGAGGGGCTCGATCCGGCGAGCGGCGCCCTCCCGTGAGCCCGTCTCGGCGCTCGGGGCGTCGGCGGCGGGCGCGAAGCTCCACGGGGCCCGGACGCAGGACGCGCCGCCGACCGTGTCGAAGGCCGCCGCGAACGCCGGTGCCGCGGCCATCTGCGCCAGGTCCCCGACGGGGACCTGGCGC
>NZ_LEKI01000207.1:0-8016 GCF_001029525.1 Nocardiopsis sp. RV163
GGGCCGGGAGGACGCGGGCCGTGACCCGCGGGGTGGGGTCGGACCGACCGGGGCGCGGCCGTCACCGCCAGGGGGCGGTGAATGAGGTGGCGACCGCGCTCGGCGATGAACACTAGTGCATCCGCCGGGCCGCTCTCAACCTTTTCGTAATGTTCCACCGGTTGGTGCGGGGTGTCCGAAAACAGGACTGTTGTCCGTTAAACGGCGGCGGGCCGCCACCTCGCGGGTGACGGCCCTGCGTGTCTCGGACCCCTCTACGGGCGGACGGCGAACTGGAACTCGCCCGCCCAGTACGCGGCCAGGCCGACGACCTCGATGTTGCTTCCGCTGCTGGGCGCGTGCACCATCTGGCCGTTTCCGGCGTAGAGCCCGTCGTGGCTCAGTCCGCCGAAGAAGAACATGATGTCGCCTGGCTGGAGGGCGTTCATGTCGTAGATGCGCTGGCCCACCTCGGCCTGGGCGTAGGTGGTGCGGGGCAGGTCGACGCCGCCCGCGCGCCAGGCGGCCTGGACCAGGCCGGAGCAGTCGTAGCCGTTGGGGCCGGTGCCTCCCCAGACGTAGGGCAGCCCGACCTTGGAGTAGGCGAAGTCCAGGGCCGCGCCCGCGCTGCCCGAGGCGGAGCCGGTGTAGGACTGGCCGCCGCTGCCGTCGGCACCCTCGGCGGCCGGGTCGGAGTCGGGGAACTGGGCCAGGAGCGTCTCCTGCTCCTCCAGCTTCTCCTCGACGCCGGTCTTGGCCTCCTCGGCCTCCTCCAGCGCGGTCTCGGCCTCCTCCAGGGCCTCCTCGGCCTCGTCCTTGAGGGCGAACAGCCGCTCGTGGGAGGAGCCGAACTCGTCGAGCTGGGCCTTCTGGGCCTCCGACAGGTAGTTGAGGTCGGCGTTCTGCTCCAGCAGGCTCTCGGGGCCGTCGGAGGAGAGGACGTTGGTCATGGAGTCCAGGTCGCCGGACTGGTAGGTGGCGCTGGCGAGCTCCTGCACCTTGCCGCGGAGCTCCTCGTAGCGCTCCTCCTCGTCGCCGACCTGCTCGTCGAGGTCCTCGTAGAGGGTCTCGGCGACGTCGTGGTCCTCCTTGGCCTGGTTGTACTCCTCGACCGCGGTGGAGACCTCCTCGCGCAGCTCCTCGATCTTGTCTTCGACCTCGTCCTGGGTCGGCTCCGCGTAGGCGGTGCCCGGGACGAGCATGGTGCCCGCGACGACCGCGCTGATTCCGGTCGTGGCGGCGAATCGGCGAGCCGTACGTCGTCCACCGGGGTTCTTCATGGCGGTCCACGCTCCTTGGGGTCGGGCAAGTCCGCATAGGGGTGCGGGGAGAACAGTGACGGGGCCCGCGCGGGGGCGCGGGCGCGGGTGAGTGGGCGGGTCCCGACCGGCGGGCCCAGTCACGGCCTTGCTGTCCGGTGGAGCACTCACGTTCCGGGAAGAACCTAGCGGACCGTTCTGCACAGCTCAACCACGGGACCCCGTACGTGCCGGTCTTCACAGCGCGTGCCGCCGTCCGCGGCACACGCGTCGTTCCTGGGAGGGAGCCGCGGGCCGAGTTGCGTAACGAAGAGGTAACGCCTGGGGTCGGTGTGTCCCCGCTGCGCCGGGGCGGGGCCGCACCCGCCAGTGCGGCGGACGCCCGGCCCCGTCAGCCGTGCGACTCCAGACGGCGCAGGAAGATCGTCGAGGGCACCGCGCGCGCCCCGGCGCGGCGGACCGCCGTCACGATCTCGCGGTCGGAGGTGACCACCGCGATCGGCCGCCCGGGGGGTTCGGCGCGCACCAGCCGCACGATCAGCTCGTCCGCGGTCTCCCCGGGCGCGCTGAACAGCAGCCGCACCCGGCGCGCCGCCGCCATCACCGGCGGGGTGTCCACGTCAGCGCCGTCGAACACACAGGTGATCTCGGCCTTGGTCCGGCTGGCCAGCCCCTCCAGGGAGCTCATCAGCCTGGTGCGCTGGTCGGCCAGGGGGAGGGTCCCGTAGCCGGTCTTGGTGACGTTGTAGCCGTCCACCAGCAGGTGCACCCGGGGCGCGGTGAGCAGGTGCTCCAGCAGGCCGGGGTCGTCGTCGGGCAGACCGCCCAGCGACACCCGCCGCTGCTGCTCGGTCTCGGCCACCAGGTCGGCGGGACTGTCCAGGGCGGTGGGCAGCGCCAGTTCGCGGCGCAGGCCGTGGGAGGCCTCCACCAGCACGTCCAGCAGCACGCGCAGCCGCGCCTCGTCGGCGTTGCGTCCGGCGCGCACCGCCCGCCGGGCGTTGTCCAGTTGTGCCTCGGCGGCGGCCAGCCTCGATCTCAGCCGCCGGTTCTGCGACTCCAGCGCGCCGACCCGCGCGGTCGACTCCGACTCGCGTCCCGCCGTCTCGGCCAGCGCCCGCGAGGCCCGTTCGGTGGCCTCCTTGGCCCGCTGGCGCTCGGTGTGCACCTTGCGGCGCAGCTCGGCGATCTCGGTGCGCTGGGCCCTGATCCGGGACCGCAGCCGCTCCAACTCCTCCTGGTGTCCGTGCCGGGTCTCGTCAAGCTGGCGGCGGGCGGCGTCCAGGGCCTCCGCGGTCTGGTCCGCCTCCTTGGCGCTGGTCTGGCGCTCCAGCTCCCGGTGGACGTCCTCGACGATGCCGGGCCAGCCCGGGGGGCGCAGCAGGTAGGCGGAGGCGGCCACGGCCACCGGGTCGGCCGCGGGGGGCACCACGCCCGAGCGCAGGCCCTCGGCCAGCTCGGGCCACACCTGGTCCACGCGGGCCGCGACCATGCCGCGGAAGGCCTCGTCGTTCTCCAGTTGGGCGGCGATCTGCGGTCCGGCGAGCCGTGCCCTGCGGCGCGGCTCGAACCTGGCGACCCTGCGCAGCGGCGGGGGCAGGTCGCTCGCGCGCATGCCGCCGAGCACGTCCGAGCCGTACTCGACGACCCGGGCGCGCACCTGCTCGGGCAGCGGCCGGGACAGCCGTTCGCCCCCGCCGTCAGCGCCGCTGTCGCCGTCGTCGCCGTCCTGTGCCGGGTGGTCGCCACCGTCGAGCGGGTCGCCGCCGTCGGAGTCGCCGCCCGCACCGGGGCGGGCGCTCATGCCCGACCCGTCGGGCTCTCCGCCGAGGAACCGGGGACCGACCGGTCGGCGTCGGGGCGGGCGATGATCTCGACGCTGTCGGCGGCACCGCACCAGCGGCACCGCACCCGCTCGATGGTCTCGGAGAGCACGGTGCGCTCCTCGACCGCGCCCTCACCGGCCAGGTCCAGGTGGACGTAGTCCTGGGAGCGCACGGTCCGGGTCACGTCGAACCGTGTGAGATTGCCGCATCCGGTGCACCGCCACCGCTCACTGTCACCCGGCATCGCGATCCCCACGGTTCCTCCCTCGTCTGGTGCTCTGGCGGGGCGGCGGCCCGGCCGCCGCCCCGATGACCCACATCTTTGCATGTCGGGCAGGTCAGACCGTATTCCGACGGGTTGTCCCCGCCGCCGACTACCCTGACCGGGTGGTTCGACAGTCCTCGGCGCCCGTCGGCGTGCAAACCAGCATCAGCGACCTCGGTACGCCGTTGGCCGCGGCGTCCTTCGTGGTGCTGGACCTGGAGACCACCGGAACCAGCGCGAGCGGCTCCCGGATCACCGAGGTCGGCGCGGTCAGGGTGCGCGGCGGCGAGGTCGTCGGCGAGTTCGCCACCCTGGTGGATCCAGGTACCCCCATACCGGCCAACATCACCCTCCTGACGGGGATCACCCAGTCGATGGTGGCCTCGGCCCCGCCGATGGAGGAGGTCCTGCCCCGGCTGCTGGCCTTCCTGGACGCCGAACCCGGCACCGTGCTGGTGGCCCACAACGCGCCCTTCGACACCGGCTTCCTCAAGGCCGCCTGCGAGCGCCACGGCACGGACTGGCCCGGCTACCCGGTCGTGGACACGCTGCGCCTGGCCCGCGCCGTACTCGCGCGCGGCGAGACGCGCAACCACCGGCTGGCCACGCTGGCGGCCTACTTCGGGGTTCCGGCCGCGCCCAACCACCGCGCCCTGGAGGACGCCCGCGCCACGGTCGGCGTCCTGCACGGGCTCGTGGAGCGCCTGCGCCCCATGGGCGTGTCCAGCGTGGAGGAGCTGCGCTCGGTCACCAAGCCGCCCACCAAGGCCCAGCGCGACAGGCGCCACCTGGCCGAGGACCTGCCGGAGGAGCCGGGCGTGTACGTGTTCACCGACGCCCGCGGGGAGAGCCTCTACGTCGGCAAGAGCAAGAACCTGCGCCGCCGGGTGCGCACCTACTTCACCGCGGCCGAGAGCCGCCAGCGCATCCGCGAGATGGCGGGCCTGGTGGCGGGCGTGACCCCCATCGTGTGCTCCAGCGAGCTGGAGGCCTCCGTCCGCGAACTGCGCATCATCGCCGAACGCAAACCGCCCTACAACCGTCGTTCGCGCAACCCCGAGCGGGCCTCCTGGGTCCGGCTCACCTCCGACGCCTTCCCGCGCCTGTCGGTGGTGCGCACGGCCGGCGGCGAGGGCGCGGCCCACATCGGGCCCTACTCCTCGCCCCGCGAGGCCGAGCGCGCCAGGGAGGCGCTGCTCCACGTCTTCCCGCTGCGCCAGTGCGCGCACACCTTCCGGCCCCCTGAGGCGGTCGTCGGGGAAGGCGGCGCAGCGGCCCGCGTCGCACCGGAAGTGGTCGCCTCGGGCGCGCGGTGGACGGGCCCGTGCGTGGTGGCCCAGTTGGGCCGCTGCGGCGCGCCCTGCGACGGCAGCGAGAGCGAGGCCGAGTACGCGGGGCACGCCGAGGCGGCGCGCGCGGCGATGACCGGGGACCCCGCCGCCGTGGTGGACGCGCACACCGCGCGCATCGGCGAACTCGCCGCCGACCTGCGCTACGAGGAGGCCGCGCACCTGCGCGACCGCCTCACCGCGTTCCTGCGCGGAGCCAGACGGGCCCAGCGCCTGTCGGCCATCGCCGCGGTCGCGCACCTGGTCGCCTCCCGCCGCACCGCCGCGGGCTGGGAGACCTGCGTGGTCCGCCACGGCCGACTGGCCGCCAGCGCCGTGCTGCGCCCGGGCACCGACCCCGCCGCGTTCCTGGCCTCCCTCGTGGCCACCGCCGAGTACGTGCCCGGCGGGCACGGACCCAGCCCCGGCGCGCTCCCGGGGGAGACCGAGCTGGTCCTGGACTGGCTCGCCGACCCCGCCACGCGGCTGGTCGAGATCGACGGGGAGTGGACATGCCCGTTGCGCAGCGCCGAGGCGCACACCGGGATGACACACTGGGCCCATGGCCGCGCTTCCGCTCAATGACGACTACCCCGTCCGCCGCGTCCCCGTCGTCTCGTACACGCTGGTCGCGGTCAACGTCCTCGTCTACCTGGTGTCACCGCAGGCGCTGACCGCGGTCTGGTACCCGACGGACATGTTCGAGCGATTCTGCGCGATCCAGGACTACTTCATGTACTGGGGGGCCGTGCCCGCCGAGATCACGGGCCGGACCGACCTGGTCCCGCACGCGGTACCCGAGTGCGGGCAGCTCGACGGCAAGCCGGTGTGGCTCTCGGTGTTCAGCTCGATGTTCCTGCACAGCGGCCCCGGGCACCTGATCGGCAACCTGGTGTACCTGTTCGTGTTCGGGCCCGTGGTGGAGGACCGGATCGGCAAGCTGCGCTTCACGGGGCTGTACCTGGCCACCGGGGTCGCCGCCGCCTACGGCTTCGCGCTGACCGACGTCGACGCCGCCATGCCCATGGTGGGCGCGTCCGGGGCCATCTCGGGTGTGCTGGGCGCCTACCTGGTCGTGCAGTTCCGCAGCCGGGTGACCACGCTGGTGTTCGGGGTGGTCCCGATGCGCCTGCCCGGGTGGGCCGTGGTGGGCAGCTACTTCGCTCT
Source organism: Nocardiopsis sp. RV163 (assembly GCF_001029525.1). NCBI lineage: Bacteria > Bacillati > Actinomycetota > Actinomycetes > Streptosporangiales > Nocardiopsidaceae > Nocardiopsis > Nocardiopsis sp. RV163. Next base: position 5,825 of record NZ_LEKI01000207.1, read on the forward strand.
TCAGTATCTTCTCTACGTCACCACACCGAGCGCCCCCGGCGCCGGAGGCGGCGTCGCCTACGCGGCGCACGTGTACGGGTTCGTCGCGGGGGTGGTCGTGGGACTGGTGGTCTACCGGCTGCGATGGCGCTCCGGGACGCGGCTGTCCGACGTCTACTAGGCATACGCCCTGGTGCGCCCCGGCGCGGCAGTCGCGCCCGTCCCGACATTTTCCGAGGAACCGCCCTGGAGGCACAGTGATCACCGCGATCGTCATGATCAAGGCCGACGTCCACCGCATCCCCGAGGTCGCCGGGGCGATCGCGGAGATCGACGGGGTGAGCGAGGTCTACTCGGTCACCGGCGGCGTCGACCTCATCGCCATGGTGCGGGTGCGCAAGCACGAGGACCTGGCCGAGGTGATCCCCGGCAGGGTGAACAAGGTGCCCGGCGTGCTCTCCTCCGACACCCACATCTCCTTCCAGGCCTACTCCAGGCACGACCTGGAGTCGGCCTTCGCCCTGGGCTGGTAGCCGGTCGTGGCCGGTACCTGGAGTGCGCGGGAGGAGGGGGTTCTCGCCCTGCCCTCGGGCAGGCTGGTGCGCGGCCGGGGCCTGAGGCGCCCGCTGCCGCCCGGACCCCCGCCCGACCTCGGGCTGTACCTGCTGGGCCGCGAACCGGCGCCCGTGCCCTGGGAGGGGCGCCGGCTGCGGTGGCGGGACCTCGGTCTGCCCTCCGACCCCGCGGCCGTGGGCGCGGCGCTGCGCGAGGCGTGGGCGCGCGCCGGAGCCGAACGCGTCGAGGTCGCCTGCGGCGGCGGCCGGGGGCGCACAGGCACGGCGCTGGCGTGCCGGGCGGTGCTGGACGGGGTCCCCGGGCGCGAGGCGGTCGCCTACGTCCGCGCGCACTACCTGCCGCGTGCGGTGGAGACCCCCTGGCAGCGCCGCTTCGTGGCCCGCTTCGAGGCCTGAGACCCGCCGCTGGCGGACCACCGGCCCCGGCGGGCGGGCCGAACGCCGGGGGCGCGGCACCGGTTCGCCCCGCCGCCGCGCCCCCGGCGCGTGTTCACAGCGACTTGGCGTACTGCTGGCTCGTCTCCACCCAGCGCTCCAGCGCGCGCTCGGCGGCGCCGCCGTCCACCGCCGCGGCGGCCCGCTCGTACCCGGCGCGCACCGACTCCAGCAGGGGACCCCGGACGCCGTCCACGGCGGCCAGGGCGGCGCCCGCGTTGAGCAGCACGGCGTCGCGCACCGGGCCGGTGCGGCCCGCCAGGAGGTCGCGCACGGCCTGGGCGTTGAACCCGACGTCGCCGCCGCGCAGGTCCTCCGGACGTGAGCGGGCGATGCCCAGGTCGGCGGGGTCGAGCCTCTCGCGCCGGGCCTGGCCGTCGCCCACCACCCACACCGTGGAGGTGGTCGTGGTGGTCAGCTCGTCCAGTCCGTCGTCGCCCCGGAACACCAGCGCCGAGGAGCCGCGGCGGGCGAACACCCCGGCGATCACCTCGCACATGCGCTCGTCGAACACCCCGATGGCCGATGTGGTGGGCTGGGCCGGGTTGGTCAGCGGGCCCAGGAAGTTGAACACCGTGGGCACCGCCAGCTCGCGGCGGGGCTTGGCGGTGAAGCGGAACGAGGGGTGGAAGACCGGGGCGAAGCAGAAGGCGATGCCCGCCTCCTCGGCCACCCGCACGGTCAGCTCCGGCGGCAGGTCAAGGACCACGCCCAGGCGCTCCAGCACGTCGGCCGTGCCGCAGGAGGATGACGCCGCCCGGTTGCCGTGCTTGACCACGCGGGCGCCCGCGGCCGAGGCCACGATCGCCGCCATCGTGGAAACGTTCACGGTGTGCGCGCGGTCGCCGCCGGTGCCGACGATGTCCAGGGTCGGCCCGGGGACGTGGATGCGCACGGCGTTGTCGAGCATGCCCCGGGCCAGGCCGGTCACCTCCGACACGCTCTCGCCCTTGGCGCGCAGCGCGATGGCGAACCCGGCGATCTGGGCGTCGGTCGCGGCCTCGGACATGATCTCGTTCATCGCCCACGCGGTGTCGCCGGCGCTCAGGGTCCGTCCGCCCAGCAGGGCGGTGATGAGGTTGGACCAGGTCCGCTCGGTCACGGCGGACGGCTCGTCGGGGTTCGCGGCTCCGGAGCCTGCGGCGGAGTGGGCGGCGGGGACGTTCATCTGGGTTGCTCCACGGTGAAGGAACGGGCACGGGA
>NZ_LEKI01000208.1:0-7991 GCF_001029525.1 Nocardiopsis sp. RV163
CGCCAACTCCCCGCCGCGCCCGCCGTCTTCGTCGACCGCCCCCGCCCGATGCGGGCGCTGGAGGCGGCCGTGTCGCACGCCCGCGCCCGTGGCCGCCACGCGCTGGTGGTGATCACGGGGTCGGCGGGGGTGGGCAAGTCCGCCCTGGCGGCGGAGTTCCTGCGCACACACCCGGAACTGGGCGGCGGCGGGCAGCTGTTCGTGGACCTGCACGGCTTCTCCCCCGGACCGCCCGCCGACCCCCACGACGTGCTGGACGTGCTGCTCCGCGCCGTGGGCGTGCAGATCGGGACGGCACCGGCGGACCTCGCCACGCGCGCGGCCTGGTGGAGGTCGGCCACCGCTCACGCGCCCGTCGCGCTGCTGTTGGACAACGCCCTGTCCGCGGCACAGGTCCGCGCCCTGCTGCCCGGGGGCGACCGCGGCACGGTCGTGGTCACCACGCGCCTGCGACTGGCCGGGCTGCGTCTGGACGGCGGACAGTTCGTCGACCTGCCGCCGATGACGGGGGCCGAGGGCGTGGCCCTGCTCTCCGAACTCAGCGGCCGCTCCCCCGCCGGAGAGGCCGACCGGGAGGCCATGCACGGCGTCGTCTCCCTGTGTTCGGCGCTGCCGGTGGCCGTGTGCACGGTCGCCGTCGACCACGGCACCCGCAGCCGGACCTGGCGGGACACCGAGCGGCGCCTGCGCTGCGCTCCCCGTCGGCTCGACCACCTGGACGCCGCGAGCAGGGAAATGGGTATGGACGTGTCCGTGCGCAACGCCTTCGATCTGTCCTACGCCTCCCTCCCGGACTTTCCCGCCCTGCTCTACCGGCGTCTGGCCTGGCACCCGGGCCCCGACGTCACCGGTGAGCTCGCCGCCCGCCTCACCGGCCGCCCGGTGGCCGAGTGCGAGGCGGGGCTGGCCGCCCTGACCCGCCACCACCTGCTGACCGAGCACAGCGCCGAGCGCTTCGCGTTCCACGACCTGCTGCGCCTGCACGCCTCGGAGAAGGCGGAGGCCGAGGAGGAGTCCGGCGCCCGCCGCCGGTGGCTTGCGCGGCTGGTGTCCGGGTACGCCGACCTGGCGGTGTCGGCCGACGCCGTGCTGCGGCCCTACGCGGGCAACCGGGCGGTGCCGGGCTCCCCCTTCACCGACGCCGCGCAGGCCACGGCCTGGCTCAACCGGGAGCGCGACAACCTCGCCGCCCTGGCCGAACTGGCGCCGGAGCTGGGAGCGCACGAGCACGTGCCGCGCCTGCTGGACGGCCTGTGGTCGCTGTTCCTGCACCACGGCCAGGCGCGGTTGTGGCTGCGTGCCGCCGCGCCCGTGCTCGGGGAGCCCCCGGCCGGACTGGAGGAGACGACGGTCGCGCGGCTGCTGAACAACCGCGCGCTCGTGCACAGCCACCTCTCCGGCGTCGAGGAGGCGATGGCCGACCTGGACGCCGCCGAACGGGTCTGGCGGCGCCGCCAGGACCTGGAACGCCTGGCCCAGACCCAGCAGCGCCGGGGCATCGTGGCCTTCCAGAACAACCTCCCGGGACAGGCCGCCGACCACCTCGCCCGGGCGGTGGCGACGGACGAGCGGACCGGGGTCGCCCACAACCTGGCCATCAGCCTGTTCATGCTCGGCCGGGCCCGCCACGCCCTCGGGGAGCCCGGCCCGGCCCGCCTGGCCCTGGAGCGCGCCCTCCCCCTCCTGGACGGGGACGCCTACAACCAGGCGCGGACCCGGATCGTCCTGGGCACCGTCCTCGCCGCCATGGGGGAGTTCGCCTCCGCCTCGGAGGAACTGGAGCGGGCCCTGGAGGTGATGCGCGAGCGAGGCTCGGCCTCCGGCCGGGTCAAGGCCCTGGAGGCGATCGGAGAACTCGCCGAACGCCGAGGGGAGCCCGACCGGGCCCGCGAGGCCTACGAGGGGGCGGTGGAGCTGCTGCCGCCCGCGGACCCGGCCAGACTGCGTGTGGAGAAACGCCTGGAGGCGTTGGGATGACCCCGTCACCGGAGCTGTTAGCCGTTGGACCGGGAAGCCGCCCAAACCCGCACAAGGGCGAGGTTGAGCGCCCGGCACCGGCCGCGACGCCTGACCAGCACGGCCGGGTGCGCTACCAGCGTGCCTCCGGGTCACTTGTGTTCACTGTTCAGGAACGGTGCGGCGCGAACGTACACCTCGTGGACGTGCGACCCTCCCGGGACCGGGGCGCGTTCCGGAGCGGGGCCGCCGTCCGCGCCGGCCCCGTGCCTCGGGGGGAGGGGCGGGTTCCGCGCGGACCTGAGCACGGTTCCGGGCAGCGCCGCCAGGTCGCGACCGCCGACCAGCCACGCGTACACCAGGGCCGCGGCAGCGGCCGTCCCCCACCGGTGCGCGCCGCACTGGGCGCGTCCGGCGCAGGCGAGCGGCGTGACCAGGGCGAGCCCCCACCCGGTGGCCAGGACGCCGCGGCCCTCGGGACCGTGCACGGCGGCCACGAGGCAGCCCGGGTGGGCCCTCAGCAGCGCGCGCCCCGCCTCCTCCGGGGAGGGGGCCGCGTGCCCGCAGCCGCACAGGAGGACGTCGGCGATGTCCGGCCGGTCGGCCGGGCGGCACGGGTCGGCGACGATGGGGGTGTCCGGCCCGGCGGCGAGATGCCCCCGGAGCGGGTCCGGGGCGCCCGGCACCACGAGGACGCGCCCCCGGGACGGGTCGGCGGCGAGCACGTGCTCCCCGGGCTCGGCGACAGCCTTCCGCCCGCCCCGTACCGGGAAGCCCTCCGGGGTCACGCCGCCCACCCGCGCATGTCCCAGCCCAGCGGGCGCAGCGGGCGCGCGGCGGGCAGGATGTCGGGTTCGTCCAATCCCAGGACCTCGTAGAGCACCGTGCGCGTGCGCTGGGCGAAGCGGCCGGGGCGGGAGGTGATCCGGGCGGCCACGGCGCGCAGCGCCTGCCGCTCGGCCTCCCCCACGGGGCCCAGGGCGCGGCCCACGAGCGCAGCCTCCCCGCTCACGGGCGGAAGGGTGCGCAGGACCTGTCCCATGGGCGAGGCCGTGTCCACGTCCGCGCGCCCGTCGTCGGCCACCAGCACCGGCCGTCCGGTCAGGGTGGCGTAGACGGTGGTGGAGCCGTGGTCCCCCACCACGGCGTCGGCGGCGGCCAGCGCGCTGGGCCATTCGGCGTCGACCGGCACCACCTCCAACCCCTGGGCGATGAGCGGGCCCAGCCACTGGTGCACCTGCCAGTCGCCGTGGGCGGCCCACACGTTCGGGTGCACGAGCAGACCGACCCGGCAGGCCGCGGAGACCGCCTCCACGACCAGGCGTTCGAGCAGGGGCCGCCGGGACCCCAGCAGCGACGACCGCCCCCAGGTGGAGGCCGCCACCACCCACACGTCCTCGGGGCCCAGCCCGAGCTGGGAGCGGCACCACGGGCGCCGCTCCAAGGAGGCCAGGATCCGGTCCGCGGCGGCGTCCCCCACGACACGGGCGCCGCCGACCGCCTCGGGGCACGAGGAGGCCAGGCGCAGGGCCTCGTCGTCGTGGGCGAGCGCGATCCGCTCCGCGACCAGGCGGCCGTCCCGGACCAGGCCCTCGCGTCCCAGGCCGTAGGCGGCACGGGCGAGCGCGCCCTGTTCCCCCGGGTGGGCGGGGGTGAGCTTGTTGAAGCCGACGCCGTGCGCGAACAGCACCACGGGCGCGTGGACCCGGTCCAGGACGCGGCTGGCGCTGGCCGCCAGGGCCAGGTCGAAGCGGGTGTTGACCGCCTGCTGCCAGGGCACCACCACGACCCCGGCCCGCGCCAGCCAGGCGGCGAGCCCGGCCCCGAACACCTGGTCGGGCGCGGCCGTGAAGACCACCTGCACGCGCGGGTCGGAGGCCACGGTCGCCACCGGGTCCATCAGCCGCTGCGCGTCGGCGACCGTGCACGCCACGGCCAGCACGCGGCGGCACCCGTCCCAGGTGGTCCACCGGCCCGCGTCCATCCCGATCGGCGCGCGGACCCATTCCGAGTTCCACATTCGAAGCTCCCTTCCAGTCGGTTCCGCACGGGTGCGGCCTCCACGGTGAGGATGGGAGGGCGGACTGGACACACCGCTGGACGCCCCGCTGGACGGCCTCGGACGCGGTACTGGACCGCGCCCGGGGCCTGGGGCTTCCGCTGGTGCCCGTGCCTGCCGCGTCCCGTGGTCCGGAGCGGCAGGGGACGACGTGTGCGGAGCTGTCGCGATCTCTACAACGTGAGAAGAACAGTTCCCCCCTGATGAGACCACGGTCACAACGGCCTGCCCGGGTCCTGGAAAGCGCCCGGGAGAACCCGGACCAGAGCGGCTCTCTCGCCGAACTCGCCGACGCCGTGATCAACCACGCCGCCGGGCCCGACCGCATCGTCCTGCTCGACCGCACCCACGGCCGCAGGGGCCAGGAGGTGCTGTTCGCGCAGGGCTTCCGCGCCCGACTGATCGACGGGCTGACCCTGAGCCCGATCGGGCTGGAGAACGAGGACCCGCTCGCACGCGAGCAGGACGCCCTTCTGGTACTGCCGGGCGAGCGCGAGTACGACGCACCCTACGACCACGTCGCCATCGACAACGTGGCCGCCGCCCGCACCGCCAGCCGGCACCTGCTCGACCTGGGCCGCTACTGCGCGGCCTCCCTCACCACCGTCGCGCCGCACAAGCAGGCCATCGCGCGGGCCGCGGTGTACGCGCTGCTGATCCGGCTGGAGGGCGGTGGGCATGGCGCGTCCGAGCCGCGGCGCGTGCGCCCGGGGTTCGCGCCGGTGCCCGGGGAGAGTACGCTCGGGCGGCCGTGACGCCGCTACGAGGAGGCCCCGCCATGACCCACGAGCCCTGGACGGCCGACTTCTGGTTCGACCCGTCCTGCCCGTTGAGCTGGGTCACCGCGCGCTGGCTGCGCGGGGTCGCCCGGGAGCGCCCGGTCACGGTCCGGTGGCGGGTGATGAGCCTGGCGGTGCTCAACGAGGGCCGCGACGAGGACCCCGAGGGCGACACGGAGGGCTACCTGTGGATCCCGGCCCGCGTGTGCGCGGCGGTGCAGAGCGGCCACGGGCACGAGGCGCTCGGCCGGTTCCACGAGGCGCTGTGGACCGGGGAGGACGCCGCCGAGGGCGAGTGGATCAGCGGCCTCGCCGACGCCCTGCGCCGGGCGGGGCTGCCCGAGGACCTGGCCGGGGCCGGTCTCTCCCGGGAGCACGACCCCTTCCTGCGCGCCTCCCACCACGAGGCCGTGCGCCGCGTGCACGGCGGCGTCGGAACGCCGATCCTGGCCCTGACCGGCGCCGACGGCACGTCGCGGGCGGTCTTCGGCCCCGTCGTCGCCGAGCCGCCGGGTCTGGAGGAGTCCCTGCGCCTGTGGGAGGCGGTCGTGCTCCTCACCGGGGTCCCCGGGTTCCGCGAGATCAAGGCCTGAGGCGCACGGCCACCGGTGCCGACACCGCGCGGCGGGCCGTCCGGGCGGCGTGCGCCCGGGGCGCGCTGACCGCGGACGTGGGCGGCGGCGCCTCCACCGGGGACGTCACCTCGGCGCTGATCGACAACCTCGCCGACCGGGCGCGTCACCCTCCCCCGCCGACCCGCGCCCTCCGGCGCCACAGCTCCAGGTCGGCCCCGATCTCCCGGGTCTTGGGGTGGTCGGGCCCCAGGACGCGCAACTGGTCGGGCAGAAGGGCCTCCATCGCCTCGGCCGCCCGCACGGGATCGCCCGCCTCGCCGCGGAAACGGGCCAGGCTGTGGCGGGTGGTGAGTACGTGGGGGTGGTCGGCGCCCAGATACCGTACCTGGTCGGTCAGGAGTTCGCCGAGCCCGTCCAGAGCGCCCGCGTGGTCTCCTTGGACGCCCCGCCAGGCGGCGATCTGACCGCGGGTGCTGAGGGTGTCGGGGTGGCCGGGCCCCAGGAGGCGCAACTGGTCGGGGAGCAGCGCCTCGAAACCCGCGACGGCGCCGCCGACGTCACCCGTCCTCCCCCGCCACCGGGCGGTCTGGCTGCGGATGACCATGGTGCTCGGGTGGTCGGGGCCCAGCACGCGCCGGTGGTCCCCGATCAGCGACCGGTAGGCCTCGAAGGCGGCCCGGGCGTCACCCGCCCGGCCCTTCAAGGAGGCCAGGTGGCCGCGCGCGGCCAGCGCCTCGGGATGGTCGGGGCCCAGACGGCGCAGCAGGCCCGGCAGAAGGTCCTCCAGCGCCTCGCACGCGCCTCCGGGGTCGCCCGCCCGTCCGCGCCACCGCGCCGCCTGGACCCGGGCGGCCAGCGTCTGGGGGTGGTCGGCGCCCAGGACCCGCGTCATGTCGTCGGCCAGGTCCCGGAAGCCCCGGGCGGCGTCGGCGGCCTCGCCCGCCATGCCGCGCCACAGGACGAGTTCGTGGCGGGCCGCCAGCGAGTCCGGGTGCCGGGGGCCCAGCCGGAGTTCGGCGGCCTCCACCAGGGACTCGAACCGGGCCGCGGCCTGGGAGAGCGCGCCGGAGCGGCCGAAGCTGCTCCCGAGCGCGAACAGCACCCGGTGCGCGCCGCCCTCCCACAGCCACTCGCCGCCGTACTCGTCCAGCGCGGCGGCGTTGGCGCGCAGCCGCTGTCCCGGTGGGCTGGCGTGCACGCGCACCGGCCAGACCGACAGGAGCGCCTCAGCGGCCGTGTGCGCGGTGTCGCGGTCGACGGCGGTCGCGGGGTGGTCCCGGGTGGCGCGCTGCACGAGGCGGTGCGCGCCCACCACGGCGTCCCGCCCGAAGCCCGTGCGGGTGACCAGGTGCAGTCTGGCCAGCGCGGACAGGGCGTCGTCGGCGTCCTGGGCGGTGGGCCGCGGACCGTCGGGGCGTGCGCGGTGGAGGTGGTCCAGAACGGGTTCCGAGGTCAGGACCGCGGCGGGGACTCCTGTGGGGTCCAGCACGCTGACCAGCCGCATCATCGGCCGCGCCAGCCCTTCGGGTGCAAGGGTGTTCGCGTGCTCGACGGAGACCGCCCAGGTGGTGGCCACCGTCCGGGCCCCGTCGTCGGGCAGGCTCTCCCTCTCCGGGAACACACCGGCCAGGGTGCGGCGCCGGTCCCGGAGCAGTGCGCGGTAGGAGTCGCAGGTCATGCCGTCCCTGCGGTCGCGGACGTAGGCGGCGGCGTGGGACAGGGCGAGCGGCAGGTGGCCCAGTTCGTCGGCCAGGGCACTGAGCTCCGCTTCGCCGGGAGTGCGGGGGAGGTCGTGGAGCGCGGTGGCCAGGTAGGCGAGGGACTCCGGCTGCGCGTAGGTGCCGACATCGACGAAGGTGCGTCCCCGACCGGCCAGCGCGGTGTCGGTGCGGCGGGTAGTGACCACGAGGCGGCCCTGGGGTCCGGGGGAGTCATCGTCGGCGGCGGGGGTGGTGGTGCTGGGCGGCCACAGACCGCTCGCGTGCCGGGGGACGTCGAGGTTGTCCAGCACGACCAGCCAGCGGCGGTCGGTGGTCTGGAGCCAGGCGAGGAACTGGTGGGCCGCCCGTTCGGGGTCCTCGTCCACGTGGCCGGAGACGACCCGGCGGGCGGCGTCGGCGTAGGTCTGCGTGATGGCGGACCGCTCGGCCGCGGGGGCCCACACCACCAGGTCGAGCAGCTCCTTCGCCAGGAGGGCGCGGGCGTGGCGGGCGGCGAGCTGGGTCTTGCCCGCCCCGCCCATCCCCGTCAGGACCAGGCCCGGCACGGTCCCGGGACGGCCCCGGGCCGCGCGGTCCATCCGGCCGGTCAGGTCCCGCTCCTGGAAGTGGTCGGCCTCGTTGGGCAGGACCCCGACGACGACGGGCCAGTCGGGCCCGGCGGTCGGCGCGTGCACGATCTGCGTGTCGATGACCGTGTGGTGCCTCGGCTGGTGCACGGTGAGGGTCCGCCCCTGGACCACGGTGCCGCCGCTCACGCCCCCGGTGAGGGTGTTGGCCGCCCCGTCGCCGGTCTCCGGTGCCGCGCGGCGCGGCGCGGCCCGCCCCGTCCGGGCGAGCGCGGTCGCGGCGAGTGCCAGGACGGCGGCGGCGCCGACACCGGCGGCGGCCCGCGCCCTGAGCG
>NZ_LEKI01000209.1:0-7916 GCF_001029525.1 Nocardiopsis sp. RV163
CCCCTTCGGTCCCAGCCAGGTGGTAGTCATCGGTCTCCTCCGTCTCGATGGGTCTCCTCCCAGGCGCATACCCGCCCCGTCCGAACTCGCCGGGACACGCCGGTGCCGGACACCCGGTGTGATCAGCGCCCCCGGTTAGCCTGGGGCCCTCCCGGATGGACAGGGGCCCGGGGCGGGTATGCGCCTGGGAGGAGACCCATCGAGACGGAGGAGACCGATGACTACCACCTGGCTGGGACCGAAGGGGCGCGCCGAGGCGCTCGCGTCGATGGCCGACGAGGAACTCGACGTCCTCGTGGTCGGGGGAGGCATCGTCGGGGCGGGCATCGCACTGGACGCGGTCTCGCGCGGGCTGTCCACGGCGCTGGTGGAGGCGCGCGACTTCGCGTCGGGCACCTCCAGCCGGTCCAGCAAGCTCATCCACGGCGGCCTGCGCTACCTGGAGCAGTTCGACTTCGAGCTCGTCCGCGAGGCGCTCCACGAGCGCGGCCTGCTGCTCACCACCATCGCCCCGCACCTGGTCCGCCCGGTGCCGTTCCTGTTCCCCTTCTCCCACCACTGGGAGCGCGCCTACATCGGCGCGGGCGTCACCCTCTACGACGCCCTCGCCATGAGCTCGCGCAACAACCGCGGACTGCCCACGCACCGCCACCTGACCAGGTCCGGGGCGCTGCGGGTCTTCCCCGCGCTCAAGCGCAGCGCCCTCGCCGGGGCCATCCAGTACTGGGACTGCCAGGTGGACGACGCCCGCCTGGTCACCAGCGTGCTGCGCACCGCCGCCGGACTGGGGGCCAAGATCGCCTCCCGCGCCCAGGCGGTCGGGTTCCTGCGCGAGGGCGAGCACGTCGTCGGCGCCACCGTCGCCGACCTGGAAGGCGGCGGCGAGCGGCGCGTCCGCGCCCGCCAGGTGGTCAACGCCGCCGGGGTGTGGACCGACGACATCCAGGAGATGGTCGGCGGCCGGGGCCAGATCCACGTCAGCGCGTCCAAGGGCATCCACCTCGTGGTGCCGCGCGACCGTATCCAGGCCTCCTCCGGGATGATCCTGCGGACCGAGAAGAGCGTCCTGTTCGTCATCCCGTGGGGCCGCCACTGGATCATCGGCACCACCGACACCGCGTGGGACCTGGACAAGGAGAACCCCGCGGCGAGCCGGGCCGACATCGACTACGTCCTCGACCACATCAACCAGGTCCTGCGCACGCCGCTGGGCCGCGACGACGTCGAGGGCGTGTACGCGGGCCTGCGCCCGCTGCTGACGGGGGAGTCGGAGGAGACCTCCAAGCTCTCCCGCGAGCACACGGTGGCCCACCCCGTGCCCGGCCTGGTCCTCATCGCCGGGGGCAAGTACACGACCTACCGCGTGATGGCCAAGGACGCGGTGGACGCGGTCGCGCACGGCCTGGGCAACGGGATACCGGCCTCGGTCACCGACCGGCTGCCCCTGGTGGGCGCGGACGGCTACTGGGCGCTGTACAACCAGCGCCACCGGCTGGCCCGGAACTCGGGGCTGCACGTCTCCCGTGTCACCCACCTGCTGCGCCGCTACGGCTCCTCGGTCCACGACCTGCTCGACCTGATCCGGGAGCGCCCCGACCTCGGCCGACCGCTCGCGCACGCCGAGGACTACTTGCGCGCCGAGATCGTCTACGCGGTCGAGGCCGAGGGCGCCCGGCACCTGGAGGACGTCCTGTCCCGGCGCACCCGGATCTCCTTCGAGACCTGGGACCGGGGCATCGCCGCCGCCGAGGAGGCCGCCGAACTGCTCGCCGGTTCCCTGGACTGGAGCGAGGAGCAGGTCGGGCGGGAGGTCGAGTACTACCGCAAGGGGATCGAGGCCGAGCGCGCGGCGCAGGAGCAGGACACCGACCAGGAGGCGGACGCGATCCAGCACGGCGCCCCGGAGATCGTCCCGGAGGCCAACATCACGCGGCCCTGAGCGCGGGGCGCGGACGGCGCCCCCCGGGTGCGCCGCCCGCGCCCCGCACGGCCGGGGACCGGCCGCCCGACGCCCTCAGGCGAGCTGGTCGATGACCGGCTCCAGTTCGCCCCTGAGCCACTCCAGTCCGATGGGCGCTGGGGAGTTCAGCGCGTTGGCGAAGGCCAGGTCGGCGTGGTAGACGGTCGAGGCCTCGACCGCGGGCAGCCCCTGGAAGAGGGGGTCCCCGGCCAGCCTGTCGCGGTCCTCCCCGGTCGGGGCCCACACCATGAGCACGTCGGCGTCGAGTTCCTCGGTGCGCTCCAGGGGCAGCGGGTCGCCCGTCTGGGTGTTGTCCTGGTTGTCGGCCGGCCGCAGCCCGAACAGTTCGAGCACCGAGCCGTTGCCGAAGGCGTAATGCCCCGGGTCGGCGCGCACCCACTGGTAGGTCCTGGAACCGATGTCGGGCACCCGCCCGCCGACCTCGGTGAACGCCGCGCCGATGCCGGTGATCAGCTCTCCGGCCTCCTCCTCCCTGCGCAGCGCCCTGGCGGTGGTGCGCAGGCGCTCGTCCCAGTCCACGTTGAGGGCGTCAGAGTCCGGGGCGACCGTCGGCGCGATGGCGTTGAGCTGATCGAACGTGGCCGCGTCCGGAATCTGGTAGGTCTCGGCCAGGATCAGGTCGGGCTCCGCCGAGGCGATGGCTTCGATGTTGGGCCCGCCGTCGGCCGAGACCAGGCCGGGGTCGGCGATCCCGGCCAGTTCCTCGGCCAGCCAGGGGGTGGCGGTCTCCAGGGTCTGGGGGTCGGCGGCGACGGCGACCGGCGTCACCCCCAGAGAGAGGGCCTGGTCGGCCGCGGAGAAGCCCAGGGCCAGGACACGGCTCGGGCCCTCCTCGACCGTGACGCCGCCGTGCCGGGTCTGGACGGTCACGGGATAGCCGTCGGTGCCGGGGGAGGACCGCTGTCCGGCCTCCCCTGCGCCGGCCCCGCATCCGGTCACGGCGACGGCCAGCACCATCGCCGCGGCGGCCCGGCGCCTCCCGCGGCCGACCGCCGCGCGCTCTCGTCCCATGCCCACGTACGCACACCTCCCACTCGCCGCGAAGCGCCGCTCCGCGCCGCACGGCGGACGACGGGGGAGCCGTACGGGCTCCCGAGCCGCACGCGCGGTTAAGGAAAGGCTTACCTTATTATCTGTCGGTGGGAAGTGCCGCACCGCCCTCCCCGAAACGGCGTCCGGGTGCTGGACAGGGGCGGCGGCGCGCGTCCCCGGCCAGGTCGCCCCGGGCCCGACGCCCCGGGGTCCGCGGGCCCGCTACGCTCGGTCGCATGTGGCGATTCGTACGCAAACCAGCCAGGGTGCCGCGTCGGGGCGCCGACATCGGGGCGCACCTGGTACCGGAGGCCTTCGGGGTCGACCCGGTCCTGAGGACCGCGTGCGACGCCGTCCGCGAGGGCGACCTCGAAGCCGGCGCCTCCCTGCTCGTGGAGAGCCGGGAGGACCCCGAGACCCGCGTGCTGCGGGTCGAGGCGCTGGCCAGGGCCGCCGCCGACATGCCCGGGGAGATCGTCGGACTTCTGGAGGCCGGTGCCGACCGGGCCGACACCATGCTCTGGCTGGGCCACACGCTGCTGGCCCGCGCACTGCTCCGGCCCTCCGGCGGAACCAGGGCCGACGAGAAGGCCGCCTCCGCCGCCCTGCACGAGGCGGTGGAGGCCCTGGAGGCCGCCGCGCGGCTGCGCCCCGACGACGCGGCGCCCTGGTCCGGGCTCCAGACCGCCGCGATGGGACTGGGCGCGGACCGGGAGGAGAAGGACCGTACCTGGCGCGGGATCATCGCCCGCGCGCCCCACCTGTTCCCCGCCCACGCGGTCCGCACCCGCACCCTGTCGGCCGCCCGGGGCGGCAGCGCCGAGGAGATGTTCGCGTTCGCCGGAGCCGCCGCCGACACCGCGCCCGAGGGCAGCCCCCTGCCGTCCGTGCTCGCCCTCGCCCACGCCGAGCACGTGCGCACGGAGCAGAAACGCCTGATCGCCGAGGGCAACCTGCCCTCCATCGTGGACATGGCCCTGGGGCGCCTGCACGGGGAGTCGGTCCAGGAGCTGTTCGAACTCGCGCGCGGTTGGGTCGCCGGGGCGGTCGCGCACCCGCGCGACGCCCAGGCCCACCACCTGTTCGGGTGGGCCTTCCACCGGGCCGGGATGGCGCAGGCGGCGCACTGGCACCTGGCCGCCGTGGGAACCGTGCGGTGCGACATGCCCTGGTCCTTCTTCGGCCCCGCCCACACCGAACTGATCCGCGCGATGGCCGAACTCGGGGTCGACCCGGGCCGGGGAGCCCGGGGCCCGGCGGCGATCTGAGTACCGCTACTCAGGCACGGGCGGCGCGCACCGGGCATCCTGGGGACATGAACCACCGCTCTCCCGCCCCCGCCTCCGTCCCGCGCACGGTCCTGCTGGCCTCGGCGGCGGCCCTCGCCGCGGTCGCCCTGGCCCACCTGGCCGGGTGGGGCGTCGCCCACGCGATGGACGCGGCCCACACGGCGCCCGACGCCAACATCGGCGCCGGGATGGCCCTGCTGCTCCTGCCCTTCCCCCTCGCCCCGGTCATGGCCTGGCCGCTGGCCCTGGCCGCCCGCCTGCCCCGTCCGGGGACCACGGCGCTGGTCTGCGCCCCCGCCTACCTGCTGCTGGCCGTCGTGGTGTGGACCCTGTGGCCCGGCGCGGCCGACCGGACGCCGCAGGGCTCCTTCCTGCACCCCGTGCTGGAGTCCGCGTGGAGCCTGGTCGCCGCCAACGCGCTCGTCCTCGCGGTCGCGCTGGTCGCCGCCGCGCTGATCGTCCGCGGCCGGTCCGCTCCCGCCGTCCGCTCCTGAGGGCGCACGCGCCCCGGCACCCGAAAAGCGCTCGCCAGGGCCGCGGGGGCCCGGCCACGACGCACGGGTGCTACCGACGATCACGACAACGGCTAGCCCGGCGACGGACCTCGGCTTCCCGCTGCACAAGCACCCCGACAGGGCGCAGGGCTTCGAGCAGTCCTTCGGCACCGCCCACGTCTTCTACCCCGAGGCCGCCGAGCAGCGCTGCGCCGCCGCGCTGGTGCCCGACGTCGACGCTCGGGCGCTGCTGCGCACACGCACGTCGGTGAGCACACCCGGCTTCGCGCTCGCCCAGTACGTCAACGAGCGCCCCTACGCGACGTCGTCGCTGTTCACGGTGGCGCTGGGACGGGTCATGCGCTCCGCGCTCCGAGGGGACTGCAACCAGCGCCCCGAGCTGGCGCGCACGCCGATCCCGCTGGAGCCGCGCATGCCCGCGGCTCCCTGCCGGGGCGGCGCCGAGCGCGCGCGGACGCTGTTCGAGCCCCTGGGCTGGGCGGTGGAGGCCGAACCGGTCCCGCTCGACCCCCGACTGTAGCGGGCGGGGAGGGTCCGCCCGGCTCCCGGCGCGTCCCCCGCGCCGGGAGCCGGGTCCCCGGCCGGTCGCCTTCGCGCCGACGGGGTCAGCGCACGTCCCGGCGGCTCAGCACCGTCGCGGCGAGCACCCACAGCACGAGGGTGGTCGCCGCCGCCGCGAGCACGACGGAGACCGCCGTCGGCAGGTCGAGTGACCCCGCGTCGGAGACGGCCGTGCTGCCCAGGCTGAGCGACGTGGTGACCAGTGACTGCGGCAGGAGGTAGGAGACCGCTCCGCCCTCCCCGGAGTAGAGGAGGCCGACCCCGGCGACGCAGCCCAGGAGGCCCAGGGCGACGGGCGCGGCGAAGGAGCGGACCAGCATCGACAGCAGGGACTGCAACGCGGCCACCGGCAGCGCGGCGACGACGCCCAGCAGGGCGGCGGCCGCGCTGTGCCAGGGCAGCCAGCCGTCCAGGCCCAGGACGAGCTTCCCGCTCAGCACCACCAGCCCGAGCAGCACGGACTGCATCGTCACGACCACCAGGGCGAGCGAGACGAGCTTGGCGCCGACGACCGAGAACGCCCGCGCGGGGGCGGCCATCAACAGGTTCCAGTTGTGGCCCCGGTGCTCCATGCGCCACGCGGCCGACCCCGCCACCGCGATCCCCATCGACATGAACACCATGCCGTAGAAGAGCACCACCTGGGACCAGTAGGACGCCCACCCGGCGGAGAGCGCCTCCTCGTTGGCGCCGTAGTTCACCGTCCCCGTGATGACCGCGAGCAGCGGCAGTGCCACGGCCACGATCCACAGGGCCGAGCGGCGCAGTTTGGCGAGTTCGGCGAGGACCGTCCCCATCACGCCTCCGTCCGGTCGAAGCGCTGGCCGACCACGGCGAACAGGGCGGCCACGAGCACCAGGAACCCGGCCAGCCAGCCGTATCCGGGCGTGATCGCGACGAAGCCGTCCTCACCCGTCCCCAGCGGGGAGACGACCGCGTAGTAGCCCCAGGGCAGCACGCGCGCCAGGGCCGGGGGCATCAGCAGGGTGAACACCCCGCAGAACGAGCCGAGCAGCCCGAGCGCCGTGCCCACGAGCTGGTTCTCCACCAGGGCGGCCAGCAGCACGTGCAGGCACAGCATCGCCAGGTTCACCAGGAGCAGCCCGACGGCGTACTGGACCCACATCCCGACGCGCGGCTCCACGGTGATCCCCGCCGCCAGGCCCGCGGTGAGGACCAGTGCGGTCTGGACGGCCACCGCGGCCGCCAGCAGCGGGCCCAGCACCACGACCTTGGCCCGGCACAGCAGACCCGGACCGAACCCGGCCACCTGCGACAGCGTCCAGCCCCGGCCCTGGTGCTCGATGTCCACCTGCCTGCTGGCCAGTACCGAGACCAGGAGGGGTGAGGTCATGGCCGCGATCATGACGTAGCTCATGAGCAGGCCCTCCCACGGCTGGGCGGCCGGGTCGCCGAAGCCCTCCCGCACGGAGTCCGACATCAGGTTCATGCATGACAGCCCCACGACGGCGGCCACCATGACCGCGCAGACCAGCACGACCCGGAGCCCGCGCGCCTTGCGCAGTTCCAGTTTCACCGCGGTCAGGATCACAGCAGCCCCTCACGGCCGGTGAGGTCCATGAAGACCTCCTCCAGGGACTGCTGGACGCGCCGCACCCCGTGGACCGGCACGTCCTCGGCGACCAGCCGCCGCACGAGCGCGGCGGTGTCCTCGTCGCCGAACCCGGACAGGCGCACGCCCCGCTCCGCGCGCACGGCGGGGATGCCCAGGGCCAGGGCGCGGTCGGGTTCGGGGGTGTCCACGAGCAGGTCCGGCACGCTGCGGTGGAACAGCTCGGTCCGGGTGCCCTGGAAGACCAGCTTTCCGCTGCCCAGGATGCCCAGCACCGAGGCCATCCTGTCGATCTCGTCGAGCAGGTGGCTGGAGACCATGACCGTGACGCCCTCTCCGGCCAGCGTCACCAGCAGTCCGCGGATCTCCTCGATGCCCGCGGGGTCCAGGCCGTTGGTGGGCTCGTCGAGGACGAGCAGGCGCGGCTCCCGCGCCAGGGCCATCGCGATGCCCAGGCGCTGCTTCATCCCCAGCGAGTACGCGCGGACGAGCTTGCCCATGTGCTCCTGGAGGCGCACGGTGGCGACCGCGCGGGAGACCTGCCGGTCGCTGAGTCCGAGCATCCGCTGGACGATCGCCATGTTCTCCCGCCCGGTCAGGTGCGCGTAGCCGGGAGGCGCCTCGATCAGGGAGCCGATCTCCCGCAGCAGCGCGGGGCGCGTGTCGCGGTTCATCGGCTGTCCGAAGACGGTGACCTCGCCCCGGGTGGGCCGGGCCAGCGACAGCAGCATCCTCATGGTGGTGGACTTGCCCGAGCCGTTGGGGCCCAGGAAGCCGTAGACGCAGCCAGGCGGCACCCGCAGGTCGAGGTCGTCGACGACCGTCCGCGCACCGTAGGCCTTCGTCAGGTGGTGGGTGGTGATGATGTGGTCCATGGAACTCCTTCCACCGAGGAGCCTCCGGCACCGGGACCGGGGAGGGCATCGTGCCGGGGTAGGGGAAACGCGCTCCCACCGCGGTAGGAG
>NZ_LEKI01000020.1:0-54466 GCF_001029525.1 Nocardiopsis sp. RV163
ACATGTACTCGGCCGGACCCGGCTTCGCGAGCATCCTCTACTCGGAGGGCAACGAGGAGCAGAAGCGGTTCGCCGAGCTGGCCATCGAGGGTGGCTGGGTCGCTTGGGGCGTTCGGGAGCCCGGTCGGTTCGTGCGGGAGGTGCGGTGGCCTCGACCGGAACGCTTACCCGGGCGGGAACCGGGACGTAGCGGCGGACCCGGGTGGAGCGGCGGCGACGGCCGCCGGTGGCGGAGTGGCGTCCGCACGGGGGCGCGAAGAGGGCCTTGACCGTGCCGAGGGCACGGATCAGGGCCGCAGCGCTAAACTGGCGCATGCTGGCAATCCTTGTTGTTAAAGGGCTGATGTTGCTGGCCACGGCCCCGGACGGTGTTCAACCGTCGCGGGGTCATTGTGTGGATGGAGTTGTGTGTTCGGTGCCAGATTAAGGGCAGGGGCGGAGTGGAAGCGAACTTTTCTGCGAACTACTCCAGGGTAATTTCGGGTTGACGCCATCGCCGCAGCTCAGGGTCCTGTAGGGGAGTTATTGGCTGGCTCCGCCGGGTTCCCTTTGATTGATGCATAATGCCGCAACTGATGGCTTTTGTTGTGAATGTCCGGAATTATGTGGAGGCATAAAGAAGGAGCGGCACCACGTGAGGAGTGCCGCTCCTTAGCTCCCGGTGGCTAGCCGAGGGTCTTGAGCGAGTCCACGAGTGCGGTCCACTCAGTGGCCGCGAACGACAGGTGTCCCAGCTCGCGGTTCTGCGTGTCTCGCACCGCCGTGGTGACGCCCTCGGCAACCTCGACACAGTTGGTTTCGCCTGCACTGTAGGTGGACTTGTGCCATGAGGGGGTGTTCAGGCGGGCCTCCACGCAGTTGGTGTCGCCCCTGCTGTACGTGGACTTGCGCCACATTCCTTCGGTGATCACTCGATCTCTCCTAGTACTTTCTTGATCAGCGACCGTGACTGATCGGGAGGGAGGGCCAACCCCCGCAGGTCCCCCAGGCGGGAGATGTACTCATCGACCGTGTCAGCGTCGGTGATCACTCCTCCGCTTGACTTGGTCTCTAAGTACAGGAGCATGCCCGCGTTCGGGACTCTCAACAGAGTGAATCCACTGTCCAAGCCTGGGTGGTCCCAGGTGTCTGCGGGGATGACCAGAACTTCCACCCGGTTCCAGACGGAGACCTCCAACAGGTGCTCGAACTGTTCCCTCATGATGTCAGGGCTGCCAAGGCGGCGGTGCAGCGCGGTCTCGTCCAAGACCACTGAAAGGAAGGGCGGGTCTTCGCGGCGCAGGATGGTCTGACGTTCGGTACGTTCCGTCACCTTGGCGTCCACTGCTGTTTGTGGGACAGGTCGGTTGCTCGCCCTGATCGAGGCGCCTGCGTACCCCTGCGTTTGCAGAAGTCCGGGGACGAGAAGTGGCTGGTACTGCTGGATCTGGGTAGCCCGCTGTTCCACGATCGGCAGTTTTCTGTACCAGGCCGGCGGCTGGTAGACCTCGTGCTGCTCCTCCCATACGGCGACCAGTCGACCATCACTGTTGAGCACCTGGTCAATTCGTTGTGCTGTGTCCTTTTTGGCAGGCGTCTTTCCCAGCTCGATATCACTGACCGTCGCCTGGGAGGCTGGTAGCAGGCCTGCCAGCCTGCTCTGCGAAAGCCCCGCCTGTTCGCGGAACCGGCGCACCTCAGCGCCGAACTTCCGAGCCTTCGGATCGACCTCGTTCGCCATGCACAGCTTCTTACCAGTCCGCCATCAGGCACCAACAGGGTTTACCTGAGAATTTCGCATTTCCCGGCGATCGCTAGATCAGGCGAGCCCTCTGATGAGACTGTGACGACGGCCGAAGAAAAGTCCCGGCGGCTGTACTGACAACCCCGGGACCTGGTCCGGAACCCGTGCTTCTCACGACAACAGGTACGAACATGAACCAGGCTATCCCTCGTCAGTCCACCCCGGAAGGCGTTCCCGGCCGCCGAACGCCGACGCTCCAACCGCCCTGGCGGATGCGGTTCGAGGACTCCGACCGCTGCGGCATCGTCCTGGGCAGCGACCCCCGCCACGTCGGGATCGCCCGGAACTGGGCCTACCGCAACGCCCGCTCCCCGCGCCGTGCGGCCTTTCCGCTGGTGCTCGCCGTGAGCCTGCTGGTCACCAACGCGCAGCAGCACAGCCGGTCCGGCGACCCCGGCGGCACCGTCCGGGTCACGCTGCACCGCAAGCCCCACACCTACACCCTGACGGTCACCGACGACGGACCCCGGTCGGACCAGCCCATCCGCTTTCCGCGTCCGCGAAAGCCGACGGAACCGCTGGAGGCCACCGGCAACGGGCTGCTGATGCTGGACGAGCTTTCGGTGTCCTGGGACTGGACGGGCAACGCGGGCGAACCCCTGACGGTGCGCGCACTCATCGACCGCGCCGGGCACCGGTGGACCGGGGCTCCCACCACCGAGGCCTGAGGAACGGCATCGCCTCGCGCCACGCCCACCCGCCGAACACGGAAAGCGCCTCGTGCCCGACTACAGCTACCTCCTCGACGGCCGCCCCGACGTTTTCACCCCCGGCGAAGTCGCCGCCCTGTTCAACATCCGCCCCCGCAGCCTCCACCGAGGCGACTGGGACCGCGTCCTCCGGCCCTTCCGAACCCCGGGCGGAGCACGCCGCTACCCCAAGGAACACATCGCCGCCCTCCTGGTGCAGCCGGATGAACCCGCCCCCACCCCGTAGCGCCGCCACGAGCCGGTCCGCGCATCCGCGACGGCCTACCGCCCCGGCGCGAGGTATCCGAAGAAAGGAAGGAACTCCCTATGTCCTCCGCGAACCCCTCGACACTGCTGGAGTTGCCCGACGGCGAGTCCCGCGCGCAGGTCGCCCGCCTCATCGACACCCTCGGCATCACGGCCTGAACCGACCAGAGGATCGCCCTTCCCCCGCCCGCGCCCGGTCACACGGACAGACCGATCCCAGCCGATGTCCTGACGCAGCGTGCTGGCGGGACTGCCTTCACATCAACCGCCCTTTCACACCGAGGAGACCGCCATGGGCAAGCGTGAGGACAAGTCGACCAGCGACGGCCACAAGCCCGACCGCCCCATCCCGCCGCCCACCCCCGACGACGGTGGCAGCGGCGGAGGAAAGCACGAGCGCGACGACAAATGACCGGTACAGAACACCTCCTGTCCCGCCTCGTCGAGGAGATCGCTCCCTCCCCGGCCTGGCGGGACACCTTCGAGCGGGTTCCCCGCCACCGCTTCATCCCCGACCGGATCTGGATCGAGGAGGGGGATGACCTGACAACCCTCGACAGGGCCGATGACCCGGACGGGTGGTTGCGCGCCTGCTACGCCGACCGGCCCGTCATCACCCAGATCGACGACGGAGACCCCAGCGGGCGCGGCTACAGTTCCTCGTCGGCGTCCATGCCGAGCATCGTGGCGCTGATGCTGGAGGCCACCGACCTCGCCGCCGGACAGCGGGTGTTGGAGATCGGCACCGGAACCGGCTGGAACGCCGCGCTGCTCGTCGACAGGGTCGGTGCCGGGAACGTGACGTCGGTGGAGATCGACCCGGCAGTGGCCGCGCGGGCCGAGGAGAACCTGGAGGGCCGCGGTGTCCGTGCGGTCGTCGGTGACGGTGAGGAGGGGCATCCGCCCGACGCCCCCTACGACCGGGTGCTGGCGACCGCCGCCGTCCAGCGGGTTCCCTACCCGTGGGTGGAGCAGACGGTGTCCGGCGGGCGGATCGTGACCCCGTGGGGCACGAGCTTCCACAACGGCACGCTGCTCCGCCTCCGGGTCGGCGCGGACGGAACGGCGTCCGGGAGGTTCGGCGGGAACGCGGGCTTCATGTGGACGCGCGGCCAGCGGACGCCGCACGGCACCCTCGAAGAGCGCGTCCGTCCCGACCACGAGTACACCGAGACCACCACGGACCTGCACCCGTACGAGCCGGTCGGTGACTTCGACGCGAGCTTCGCGATCGGTCTGCGTGTTCCCGGCATGAAGGACCTGCTGGTCTTCGACGGCGACGTGCCGGGCAATCCGGACTACACGGTGTACCTGATGGACCCCGGTTCGGGCTCGTGGGCCTCGTGGCGGGTCCGGTCCGGCTCTCATGAGTTCCGGGTCCGCCAGCACGGCCCGCGCCGCCTCTTCGACGAGCTGGCCGGGGCCTACGCCTGGTGGCGGGAGGCGGGCCGCCCGGAGCACTCCCGGTTCGGCGTCACCGTCACGC
This sequence comes from Nocardiopsis sp. RV163, assembly GCF_001029525.1. Classification (NCBI taxonomy): domain Bacteria; kingdom Bacillati; phylum Actinomycetota; class Actinomycetes; order Streptosporangiales; family Nocardiopsidaceae; genus Nocardiopsis; species Nocardiopsis sp. RV163. The sequence continues at coordinate 4,226 of NZ_LEKI01000020.1, forward strand.
CTGGGTACCAGCAAGCGTGGTTCGGTTCGGCGGAGGGCGACCAGCGCTGGCCGCTGCCGCTTCCGTAGGCAGCGGCCCCTCCCGTCGGGGCCCGTGTGTGCACGGCCGCCGCGCCGAACGGCTGCGGGCAGGGCGAAGGGGCGGTGCCCCCGTGAGGGAGCAGCGCCCCTTCGAACCGGTCACCCTCTGAACTGACCCCCGGGGATCAGGGCTGGAACTCGGTGATCGTCTGGGCGATGCCGTCCTCGACCTCGACCCCGGCCAGGACGACGGTCCCGTCCTTCAGTTCGGCCTCGAACTCCTCCATGTCGCACTCCACGGTCCCGGTCATGTCGTCGTTGGGGACCTCGGGTGCGCAGGTGTAGAGGCCGCCGAGGATCTCGGTGTCCTCGGTGACGTAGAACGCCTGGTCGCCGACGAGGTACTCGTACGGAGCCAGGTGCACGACCTCGCCGGAGAGGGTTCCGGTGAACCCGTCGGCGCTGGCCTCCACGCTCTGGGCCTCGGCTCCCTGCTGCTCGGCGGCCGCCGCCGGGCTGAAGCCGGTCGCACCGAGGGTGAGCAGGCCTGCGGAGAGAACGGCCAGCGCGCTCGTGCGGATGTCGCGATTCATCGTGTTCCTTTCCTATGGGGAGCGGTGTGTTAATTGACTCACCAGGGATTGGGGGATGAGTGCGTTATGTGTCGGCTTTCCCCTAGTCGGGCTGCTCAAACACGTGTCGGGGATACCGGCAAAATCCTGGGGTGCTGTAGTTGCGTCGTTCCAGGGAGGTCAGAGAGTCCTCCATGGAATTTCAAGGGTTGATCGTGCAGGGTTGGTTTGTGCTGTCCGGGTGAGGGAAGGATGGCCCTTCGCCTGTTCGGTATCGCTGTCTGTGCAGGCTGGCTCGACCCCAGGTGTTCCGTGGCCGGGAGGCCCCGCAGCCGGTACCCATGATCAATGGCGGTAGCTAAATATCCCGTTAGCCGTCGCTGCTTTCCCCGATTCGCCCACGGCGAGGCGGCCGTCCCCTATCGGCGGACGCATGAGTCGTGTAAATCGACCGGTCCGCCTTGGATGCTTGTCCGGGCTCCGAGGTTCTCCTTTCCGGGAGAATGCGCGGATTCTCCCGGGCGGGCCCGGCGGGTCCGTGCCGCCCGAACGTTTCTCGGGGACCCCCGGCCTTCCCGCCGCCCGCCGTCGACAGCCCGCGCCGCGCCCGTTGGGCGCCCCGGCGCATCCGTCCCCGGCCCGTGCGCTCCCGGGGCGCTCGTATCCTCGGACCCGGACCCGTCACCCGAGGTGGAGAGCGACGACGCGATGCTGGAGATGCTGCCCGGACTCGTCCGGATCTACGAGGAGTGGGCGGAGCGGCACCCCGACGTGCAGCCGCTGACCATCCAGTTCGCGCCGGACGGCGAGCCCGCCGGCGGCCTCGACGGGGTGCTCGCCTACCCCCTGGACGGCCACTGGCTGCTGGTGTCCTTCGGCCTGACCGAGCTGGGTGAGAAGACCAGCGAGGAGCCACGCGTCTCCGGGTCGGGCTTCGAGTTCACCTGCCGCGTCCCGCGCGAGGACGGCGACGAGGCCGTGCCCGCCTGGATCCTGCGCGTCATGCACGCCCTGGCCGACCGCTTCGTCGCGGGCAGCGACCTGGACGTGGGCCACTGGATCGTCACCCCGTCCCCGCTCGGCGGCGAGCCCGCCAACGGCGACATGACCTCGCTGGTCATCGTCCCCGACACCGAGGTCCGCGCCATGGACACCCCGAACGGGATCGTCCTCTTCTTCCAGCTCGTCGGTCTGCTGGCCGAGGAGGGCGAGGCGATCCAGCAGGCGGGGACCGCCGCGCCGCTCGTCGCCCTCCTGCGCGACCGCGACCCGAGGATGGTCACCGACCCCTCGCGCGAACCCGTCCGCCTCTGAGCCCGATGCCAGCGGGCCGCCACCCGTAGGGTGTGGCGGCCCGCACATGTCAGCCGGTCAGCGCCCGGAGCCCCGTTCCCGCCCGATCGCGGCGCCGATCTCGCCCACCCGATCGGCCAGCAGGCCCATCGCGCCGATGGCCCTGGTCATCGGGTCGTCCTCGGCGCCGCCCAGCGCTCGGCCGCGCCGGAAGGCCTCCTTGACCTGCGCCCACCGGGACTCCTGCTCGGGGGTCATGACACCGCGCAGCTCCGCGAGCTTGAGCAGGTTGGCCTCCGCGCCCGAGGTCAGCGTCTGCGCCTCGCCCAGGTAGTGGTCGTCGATCACGGCCTCCACCTCGGCGTCGTTCATGACCGGCACGATCCGCTCCGCCAGCCGGTTCATGTTGCGGTACGAGCCCTGGAGCCGGAACGGCGGCTCGGTGCGGGCCTCCTCCGACTGCGCCGCGGAGGCGATGTAGGCCGCGTTGTTGGTCATCACCACCTCCTGCACCCGCAGCAGCTTGCGCAGCACCGACACGATCCGGTCCGCCTCGACCGCCGAGTAGGGGTGGTCGAGCTGGTCCGCGCCCACCGAGTCGTCGCCCCGCGCCATCCGCACGAACCGGTACACGTCCTCCCTGCTCCGCGTGGACAGCGGGGCCAGGGTCGGGTTCGAGGTGAGCGCGTTCTCGACGTAGCTCAGCGCGAACAGCTCCTCCCTGCCCGCCAGCACGTCGCCCAGGTTGTACACGTCGGCGCGGTTGGCCAGCATGTCCGGAATCCGGAACCGCTTGCCCTGCTCCGTGTACGGGTTGCCCGCCATGCACACCGCGAAGCGCTTGCCCCGCAGGTCGTAGGTCCGGGTCCGCCCGTTCCACACCCCCTCCATGCGCCGCTGGCCGTCGCACAGCGAGATGAACTTCTGGAGCAGCTCGGGGTTGGTGTGCTGGATGTCGTCCAGGTACAGCATCGTGTTGGCGCCCATCTCCAGCGCGAAGGAGATCTTCTCGACCTCCTGACGGGAGGTGGCGTCCGGCGCCTCGTCCGGGTCCAGCGAGGTCACCGCGTGCCCCAGCGCTGGCCCGTTGACCTTGACGAACACCAGCCCCAGACGGCTCGCCACGTACTCCATGAGCGTGGTCTTGCCGTAGCCGGGCGGGGAGATGAGCAGCAGCAGGCCGCTCTGGTCGGTGCGCTTGCCGTCCCCGGCCGCGCCCAACTGCTTGGCCAGGTTGTCGCCGATCAGCGGCAGGTACGCCTCGTCCAGGAGCCTGTTGCGGACGAACCCGCTCATCACCTTGGGCCGGTACTCCTCCAGCCGCAGCCTCTCCCGCTCGGCCGCCACCAGCTCGTTGCGGCGCCGCTGGAAGTCCCGGTAGGCGGGCACCTCCTCCAGCCGGAACCGGCGGGTGCGCGGCAGGAACTCGTCCAGCCGCAGCTCCAGGGAGCGCTCGCGCACGCGCGGGTGCGACCCCAGCAGCCCGTCCACGTCCTCCGCGACGGCCGCCGACGACTCGTACCGCTCCACGGCGTCGCCGGTCAGCTCGATCGCGGCGGCCTCGGGCAGGTCGCCCGGGTCCACCTCCTCCAGGGTGGTCGCGAACGCCTCCAACCAGGCGGCCACGAGCTGGTGGCGCGCGTTCAGGTCGCCGTCGAGCGCGCGCAGGTCCTCCTCGAAGGCCCTGCGGGTGCTCTCCCGGGCACTGCCCACCGACCGGTGGAACCGGTCCAGCAGCAGACGGGCGCCCGCGCCGGTCACGAACCCCCGCTCCCCGGGCCCCTCCGCCGCGATCTCCTCGAACAGGTACTCGCCCACCAGGTCCAGGTCGGCCTCCTGGTGGAGCCCGGTGTCGGTGAGGAACCCGTCCACGGCCGCCGCCAGCTCCGCGCGCAGAGCGTCCACCGCGGCCGACCCGCGCACCCCGAACACCTCGCGGGCCCGCGCCAGCGAACCGGCCCGGGTCCGCCACGCCGACCGCCGCTCCTCGTCCGCGCCGAAGGCCCAGAACACCTGCGCCGCGGCCCGTGTCCCGCCCGGGTACCGCAGCAGCCCGGCTCCCGCGCGCAGCCGCAGCAGCACCGACAGGATCCGCGCGGCGTCGTGGTCGTGCACGCCCCGCTCGTACCCCTCGTCGTAGCGGGCCTCGGCGAAGCCGCGCACCAGGTCCAGCAGCGACGACCCGTCCCGGCCCCCCGCCTCCGCCTCGGCCAGCAGCTCCGGCGTCAGCCCCCGCGCGCCCTCCTCGGCCGAGGCCAGGACCGACGCGGCCAGGTACTCGGCCCGGTACACCTGCGGGCTCTCCGAAACCAGCACGCGGTCCCACAGGTGCCGGGTCCGACCGAACCCCTCGTCGGTGACCGGCGCACGGAAGTCGGTGCCGGTGATCGCCACCGACATCTCCCCTCCGCGCGGGGTGAGGGTGAGGTCGATCGGCTGGGTGTTCACGGCGAAGCGGTGCCTGCCCAGCCGGATCGTCTCGCCGCCCGCGCCGCCCTCGAACAGGTCGGCGCGGTCCCGCAGGGCCCGGCCCGCCTCCTGCCGGGCGGCCAGCACCTGCCCGTCCAGCTCCTCCGCGCGCACGGTCTCGCCGAGCGCGCGCAACTCCTCGGAGGTTCGGCGCAGCCGCGCCACCATCGCGTCCGACGCGAAGTAGGTGTTGACGTCCTCCAGCGTGTCCAGAGTCGCCACCCGGCGCTGAACGCTCTCCAGCACGCGCGCGGCCGACGACGCCAGGCGGTCGGCCCGCCGCGCCCGCTCGTCCACCAACCCCTGCTTGCGGGTGGAGAACGCCTCGTACACGTCCTCGCGCTTGTCCGCCAGCTCCCCGAGGAAGTCGTCGAACTCGGCGAACCGCGTCTCCAGGTTCTCCAATTGGAGCATGATCCGCCCCAACTGCTCGTCGCACCGGTCCGGGGTGTCGGCGGCGGCCAGCGCCCCCGTGATCGCCTGCCCGAGCAGGGCGAACTCGGCCGCGAACTCCGCCCGCCCCTCCAGGGCGAGCAGTTCGCCGCGCCGCGCCTCCAGCGCGGCGCGCGCCCGGTTGATCCCGGCCATCACCTCGCTGACCCGCTCCAGGATGCGCGTGCGCACCTGGGCGTCGCCGATGTCCAGCGAGCCGACGACCTCGGTGACCACCTGGAGGCCCTCGGTCTGCTCGGCGATGCGCTCGCCGACCGCCGTCGCCGCGCTGACCGCCCCGATCCCCTCGGCGTCTTCGACCAGCCGCTCCACCTCGTCGTGGTAACCGGCGAAGGCGTCGTCGCGCTCCAGGAAGGCCACCGTGCGGCGGCCGGTGGCGTCGATCTCCTCGGCGAGCCTGCCGTCCAGCTCCTCCAGGCGGTCGGTGTCCACGTAGCGCGTCTCGCGCAGCGCGGCCGTCTGCCCCTGGGCGCGGCGCAGCCCGGTCAGCCGCGCCACCCAGCCCTCCGCCGTGCGCGGGGCCTCCCCGCGGGCGGTGCGGATGAGCGAGGCCGCCTTCTCCTCCGCCCCGGCCAGGGTCTCGGCGGCCTGCCGGGTCAGGGTCTGGACGGTCTCGAACTCCTCCAGCACCCGCGCGGCGGTGTCGCGCACCTGCGACAGGGGTGCCGCCAGGTTGCCCAGCTCCTCCTCTCCCAGCCAGTGGAACCGGTCCGACACCCGGCGGCAGGCGGCCATGAGCGCCTCGAACACCTCGGTGGAGGGCCGCATGTCCTCGGCCATGCGCGCCACCGACAGGCACTCGGACACGCCCCGCACAAGCTCGGCGTTGCCGATCCGCTCCAGCGGGCCGGTCCCCACCGGCTGCGCCGCCGCGTACACGTCCGACACGTACGGCGTCTGCCACACCTGCATCGGGTGCACCCGGGTCGGCTCGCCCGAGTTGTCGCGGAACACCGTCATGGTGCCGTCGTCGAACAGCGAGTACCCGTGGCAGACGATCGGGGTGGCGACCTCCTTGCGGATGGTGTTGTAGGGCAGCAGCAGGCTGCGGCCGTCCGCGCGGGAGTGGAAGACGTAGAGCACGTCCTCGCCGTTGGGCGAGCGCACGACGCGCTCGAACTCCAGGTCGGTGACGTCGGTGTCGAAGGTCCGCGCCACCCCGGTGGCCAGGTAGTAGCCGCCGGGGAAGATCAGCCCCTGGTCGTCGGGCAGGCGCTGGCAGGACTGGCCGATGCCGTCGAGGCGCTCCACCTCCTTGGTGCGCGTGTTGAAGACCAGGTGGCGCCACTCGGTCTCGTTGTAGGGCAGCACGCGCAGCAGGATGAGCGGGCCCACCCGCGCGTGGTGCACCGACGCGTCGGCCAGGCTCTGCAACGGCTCGTCCACGGGCTCGCTGTAGACGCCCTCGCCGACCTCGGTGTTGTTCTCCACCTTGATGGTGAGGTCGCCGCCGACGGTCTCCACGAACAGCTCGTCGAGGATCGAGATGTGCGGGTGGCGGCCCGCCACGTGGTCCTCGCGGGTGGTTTCCACCCACGCGAAGTCGTGAGCGGGCGGGAACACGTGGTCGCGCTCGCCGCGCGCGTCGAGGTAGGCGATCTCGCCCGTCGGCGACACCGACCAGCGCAGCACGCGCACGTCCTCCGTGCGCGGGCCGGTCTGGAACACGGCCAGCAGCCGCTCCTCGACCCGGCGCAACTGGAGCAGGCGCGCGTCGCGGTAGTACCGGTAGAGCTGGCCGAAGTCCTGCTGGAACCGCTCGTCGTCGAGCAGCCCGGGGACCGCGCCCGCGTCGGCGCCGGAGAAGGCGAAGCCGCCGTCGGCGCGCTCGTAGCGGTGCAGCGAGAACACGTCGGGGACGTGGGTCTCCCGCTGCATGCCGATGAACACGTTGTAGCCGAACAGGATCACGGCGCCCTCGGCGCCGTCCGCGGCCGGACGCCCCACGCTCACGACGTCCCGGGGCACGCAGTTGTGCTCGGTGCGCACGCGCTCGGTGCCGAGCAGGGTCAGCTCGGTGCCGCCGAACACCTCCAGCCGTCGCGCGTTGAGTTGTTCGGTCCGCCGGGCCAGCTCGCCGGTCTGCTCGCGCAGCCGGGCGCGGAGCACCTCGTAGGTGCCCGCGTCCAGCGAACGCGCGTCCCCGGCGTCAGGCCCCTCGGTCTCCTGGGGCAGGGCCTCTGTCACGAAGGTTCCCCTACTGCTTGGCGAGGGCGGAGGCGGGAAGCTGGTCCACGCCCAGGGAGCGGGCGGTGCCGAGCAGGCCGTCGAGCTTGTCGGCCTGCGGGCCGCCCGCCCCGATCAGCTTGAGCAGCAGCGCGGAGACCGTGAGGTTCTTGACGTCCTCGGTGTCCACCGAGGCCAGCACCCCGCGCATGTCCGCGGCGAAGTCGCCCTCGCCGTTGAGCCAGTCGCCGCCCAGCGCCTGCACGGTCTTGGAGTTGCCCACGAAGCCGTCCACGGCCTTGCCCAGGCCGATGGAGCCCACCATGCGGTCGAAGAAGGCGCCGTCGCCGCCGACGATGTTGATGTCGGCGTTCTCCAGGCCGGTGGCCAGCACGGTGGCCTGGGCCTCGGCGACCTCGCGCTGCACGTTGATCCCGGCCAGGCGGATCTCCTTCTCGGCCTCCAGGCGCAGGCGGTACTCCTCGTGCTCGCGGGTGACCTGGTCCAGGGCGGACATGGCCTCGGCCTTGTCGGTGAGGCCGGCGGCCTCGGCGCGCAGCTTCTGCTCCACGGCCTCGGCCTCGACCCGGGCCTTCTCACTGGCCACGGCGGCCTCGGCGCGGCCGACCTTCTCGATGGCCTCGGCGTCCTGGTGGCGGACCTGCACCTCGGCCAGACCGGCCGCGGCGGCCTCGGCCTGGATCCCCTCGGCGAGGCGGATCTTGGCGCGGGTGTCCAGTTCGGCGGCCTGCTGGCGGGCCTCTGCCAGGGTGAGCTCCTCGGCGGCCCGGTGCTTGGCGGCGGCCTCCGCGGCCTCGGCGGCCTTGATGTCCTTGACCAGGTTCTCCTGGGCCTCGGCCTCCGCCTGGATGATGACGGCCTGGCGGGTGCGCTCCGCCTCCTCGACGGCGCGCAGGCGCTTGATGGCCTCCTCCTGCTCGGCCACGGTGCGGTCCACGGCGATCCGCTCGCGGACGACGTCGGCGACCTCGCGCTTCTCGGCCTCGACCTCCTTGTCCTTGGCGATGCTGCTCAGCTCGGTCTCGCGCTCGCGCCCGATGACCTCCAGCAGGCGGTCCTTCTCGATGCGCTCGCTCTCGATGGCGATGACGCGCTCGCGGTTCTTCTCGGCCACCGCGATCTCGCGCTGCTGGTTCTGGTGCTGTACGCCCAGCGCCTCGGAGGTGCGGATGTTGGCGGTCTCGGCCTTGAGACGCTCCTCGGCCTGCACGCGGGCGGTCTCGGCCTCCTCGCGGGCGCGGATGATCTCGATCTCGCGCTTGGCCTTGGCGGCGGCCTCCTCGCGGCGCTTCTCCAGCTCGGCGAGGGTCTCGGCCGTCTCGGTGTTCTGCCGGTCGAGCTCCTTGCGGCGGTCGTTCTCGAACTCGTTGGTGCGCTTGTGCTCGATCGCGGTGCGCTCGGTGATCTTGGAGATGCCCTGCGCGTCGAGGATGTTGTTGGCGTCGTGCTGGTGCAGCGGGGTCTGCTCCAGCTCGTCGATGGCCACGTCCTCCAGGCTGTAGCCGTTGAGGTCGGTGCCGATCAGGGAGATGATCGCCTGGCGGAACTGCTCGCGGTGCGTGAACAGCTCCTCGAAGTCGAACTGCTTGCCGACGGTCTTGAGGCCCTCGGAGAACTTGGAGTTGAACAGCTCCTGGAGCGTGTCCTGGTGGCTGGCGCGCTCGGTGCCGATGGACTTGGCGACCTTCTTGACGTCCTCCGCGGTCTCGTTGACCCGGACGTAGAAGTACACCTTGATGTCCGCGCGGATGTTGTCCTTGCAGGTCAGACCCTCGCGGCCGCGCCGGTCCACCGTCAGCGTCTTGAGCGAGATGTCCATGATCTCGGCCTTGTGCAGGACCGGCAGGACGATCGCGCCCGTGAAGGTGACGTGGACGTCGCGGACCTTGGAGATGATCAGCGCCTTGCCCTGCTCGACCTTGCGGAAGAGGCGGGTGACCATCAGGAGCAGGGCTATGAGGACGACGACGCCGACGGCAAGGGCGACGCCGACGGTCAGGAAGGCCGCGTTCGCGGCCTCCTGGCCGTTCGCGGTGGCACTCAGCAACACGTGGGGGTCTCTTTCTGCAAGGGGACGTGCGTAAGAGGGGGGAGAGCGCTCCGGGAGCGGGGGTTGCGGCGGCGGGGATCCGACCCCCGGTGGGTGGCGCTCGACAGATGTGACGCGGCGCGGTCGCGAACGGTTCCGCGTACCACCTTTTAGTTGGCGGAGGCGGAGGCGGAGGCGGAGGCGGAGGCGCGGATGGAGCGCAGGGGGCGGAGGGGGCGCCTGGATACGGGGCGGAGCCCCGAGGAGGTGTCGTCCTCTTTGGACGCCTGGACACACGGGGTGAAGCGGAGCAGAGCCCCGAGGAGACGCGTCTCAGCCCTGTCCGGGGTCCAGCGCGGCGTCGAAGTAGGTGACCAGGAAGACGTCCTGCTCGGCGCTGTGGTCGAAGATCAGGGCGGTGCTGCCCACCGGCAGGACCTCCCCGCCGGTGGTGCGCACCGGGATGGAGATCGCCGCGCCGCCCGCGGTGGTGATCTCGGCCTGGCCGAAGCCCTCGTTGGCCTCGCCGATGCGGATCACGCAGGTGCGTCCGACCAGCTCGTTCTTGGAACCGCTGCTACGGCTGGGCAGGAAGCGCTGCACCGACATGACCAGGCCGCTGGTGACCGCCCAGGCGGCCACGAGCGCGATCAGCAGGACGACCAGGCCCAAGGCGATGAGCAGGGGGGTGGAGGTGGTGTGGAGGAGGCTGGTCATGATGCTTCCCATCATGCTCACGAACCAGGCGACGCAGACCAGGGAGCTCAGCGCCACGGTGACCGGGACCCTCCCCAGGCCGACGCGGCTCATCAGGGAGCTCAGCCCCGCGGCCTCACCCGAGTCGTCCACGCTGTCGAGCGCGTCGGAACCGGTGGCGCCGACCGAGACGAGCAGCCAGTAGACCGCGACGACGACCAGCAGCGGGGTGAACAGCACGGTCGGGAAACCGAAGGCGGTGTCCAGGAACATCCCCACCCGTCGCCCTCCTCCGTGCCGCACCGTGCCGCACCGTGCCGGAACTCTACCGAACCGCCCCATTCGCGGCGCGGGCGGGCGTCCCCTTGGCCGTTTGCGGCCACCGGGGCGCGTCGCGGACCCGGCGAGCGGTGCGGCGCGGGTGCGCAGAAGATCTTTCGGGAAAAATCCGGGGAGGTGTCGATCCGGCGCGGTGACGTTCGACGTGTGGACGAGAGCGGGGGAACGGACCCCCACACCGCACGAGAGGTGAACACCATGCGCTACATGATGACGATCATGTCCACGCCCGAGGCCGAGGCCGTCGACTACGAGCCCAGCCCGGAGGTCTTCGAGGCGATGGCGGCCTACAACGAGCAGATGATCAAGGCCGGCGTCCTGCTCGCCGGGGACGGCCTGGCCCCCGCCTCCGAGGCCACCCGGGTCACCTTCAGCAACGGCGGCGCGACCGTCACCGACGGGCCCTTCGCGGAGGCCAAGGAGTTCGTCGCCGGGTACTGGGTAATCCAGGTGTCCTCGCACGAGGAGGCCGTGGAGTGGGCCAAGCGCTGCCCGCACCCGCCGGAGGGCGACGACACCGAGATGAGCCTGGTGCTGCGGCGTATCTTCGACACCGACGACTTCGGCGACGAGATGCCCGAGCACCTCAAGGAGCGCGAGCGCGAGCTGCGCGCCGAGGGGTACTCGCACGGCGGCTGACCCGCCCGTGCCGGCGCGGCCCGCGGTGCTCCGGCGCACCCGCGGGCCGCGGCCCGTTCCGCACGGCACGCGCGGCGGCCGACGTCGGCCGCCGCGCGTGCTTGCGGCGGGGTGCCCGTGGTGCTGAGATTGCCCCGTGAGCCACACCGACGCCACGCGCGCGGTCGAGGCGGTCTGGCGTATCGAGTCGGCCCGCCTCGTCGCAGCGCTCACCCGCATGGTCGGCGACGTCGGCCTCGCCGAGGAGTTCGCCCAGGACGCTCTGGTCAGCGCACTGGAGAAGTGGCCCGGCGACGGGGTTCCCGACAAGCCCGGCGCCTGGCTGACCACCGTCGCCAAGCGCCGCGTGCTCGACCGCTGGCGCCGCGACGAGCGCTTCCAGCGGCGCATGGCCGACCTCGGCCGCGAGATCGCCGAGCACGACGGGCGGGCCGAGTTCGACGCCGTCCTGGAGGAGGACTTCGGCGACGACCTCCTGCGGCTGATGTTCGTGTGCTGCCACCCGGTGCTGTCCACCGATGCACGCGTCGCGCTCACCCTGCGCCTGCTCGGCGGGCTCACCACCGAGGAGATCGCCCGGGCCTTCCTGGTGCCCGAGGCCACCGTCGCCCAGCGCATCGTGCGAGCCAAGCGCACCCTGGCGAAGAGGAGGGTGCCCTTCGAGGTGCCCGTCGGCGAGGACCGCCAGGCCCGGGTGGCCTCCGTGCTGGAGGTCGTCTACCTGGTGTTCAACGAGGGCTACACCGCCACCTCGGGCACGGAGTGGACGCGCCCCACGCTGTGCGGGGAGGCCATGCGCCTGGGCCGCGTGCTCGCCCAACTGATGCCCGGGGAGCGCGAGGCGCACGGGCTGGTGGCGCTGATGGAGCTGCACGCCTCGCGGCTGCGCGCCCGCGTCGGACCCGGCGGGGAACCCGTCCCCCTGGCCGAGCAGAACCGCGCGCTCTGGGACCGCCTGCTCATCACACGCGGGATGGAGGCCCTGCTCAGGGCGCTGCCGCCGGACCGGAGCCGGCCCGGCGGGCCCTACGTGCTCCAGGCGGCCATCGCGGCCGAGCACGCCAGGGCGGTCACCGCCGCGGACACCGACTGGAAGGTCATCGCCGGGCTGTACCTGGCCCTGGTCCGGGCCACCGGATCGCCGGTCGTGGAGCTGAACCGGGCGGTGGCGGTGTCGATGGTCTCGGGCCCGCAGGCCGCGCTGGAGATCGTGGACGCGCTGCGGGACCAGCCGGGGATGGGCGACTACCACCTGCTGCCCACCGTGCGCGGCGACCTGCTCGTGCGGCTGGGCCGCCGGGCCGAGGCCCGCGCCGAGTTCGAGCGCGCGGCCTCCCTGACCCGCAACGAGCGCGAGCGCTCGCTGCTCCTGGACCGCGTCCGCGTCTGCGAGGACTGACCGGGCCGGTCCGGGTGCTCAGAGGTTCCCGCCGGAACGACCCACGTCGTCGGTCGGCCGGTGACGTCGGCGATATCGGAACTCCCGCTTGCCGGACCCGCGCGCGGTTCTGCCCCGGGCAGGCGGCCCTGGCGGGTTTGGCCGCGGACCGGCAGACTCCCGGACATGAGACTTCTGGTTCTGGGCGGTACCGAGTTCGTCGGGCGGGCGGTCGTGGAGGACGCGCTCGCCAGGGACTGGGACGTCACCGTCTTCCACCGCGGCAGGCACCCCGCGCCCTCCGGTGCCACCGCCCTGCACGGGGACCGCACCGAGGCGGGCGGGCTCGGCGCGCTGGCCGAAGGGCGCTGGGACTCCGTCGTCGACACCTGGTCGGGGGCCCCGTCCGCGGTGGCCGCCGCCGCGAAGCTGCTCGCCGACCGGGTCGGGCACTACTCCTACGTCTCCAGCCGCTCCGTCTACGCGTCCCCCGCCGCGCCCGGGCTGGACGAGGACGGGCCGGTCGTGGACGCCTCGCCCGAGGCCGGGAGCACCGACTACGCGCGGGACAAGCGGGGCGGCGAGCTGGCGGCGGAGGCGGTCTTCGCCGAGCGGGCCCTGTCGGTGCGCGCGGGGCTGATCCTCGGCCCGTACGAGAACATCGGCCGCCTGCCCTGGTGGCTGGAGCGGATCGCCCGGGGCGGCCCCGTCCTGGCGCCCGGCCCACGCGACCTGCCGTTGCAGTACGTGGACGCGCGCGACCTGGCCGCCTGGACCCTCGACGCCGCCGAGGCCGGGCTGGGCGGCCCCCACAACCTGGTGAGCCCGCCGGGGCACACCACCACCGCGCAGCTCCTGGAAGCGTGCGCGGAGGTCACGGGGTCGGACGCCGAACTGCGCTGGACCGACCCCCGGGTCATCCTCGACGCGGGCGTCCAGCCGTGGACCGAGCTGCCCGTGTGGGTGCCGCCCGGCGAGCTGTACGACACCCTGCACCGGGGGGACGTGTCCAGGGCGCTCGCGACCGGGCTGCGCTGCCGCCCGGTGGCCGAGACCGTGGCCGACACCTGGACCTGGCTGAGGGGTCTGGAGGGCGGCGCGCCCCAGCGCCCGGACCGCCCCCGGGTCGGCCTGGACCCGCAGGTGGAGGCCCGCCTGCTCGCCGGGGCCTGACCCGGCCGCGGGCACGGCGAAGGGTCGCCTCCCCTGGAGGCGGCCCCGCGCTCTCGTGCCCCGATCGTTCTCGGGTTGGGCTGTAGCACGGTGAGACACGGGGGGCTACACTGAAAGCATGAAGACCATCACCCAGCGCGAGTTCCGTAACAACGCGGCTTCCGTCATGGACGAGGTCGAGGCGGGTGAGACCTTCCACGTGACCCGTAACGGTGTCGAGGTGGCCCGGGTGAGCCCTGTTCCGCGCCGCCGGCGCCTCACCGCGGAGCAACTGGCTGAACGGCACCGCAGGCTTCCCCGGGTGGACTTCGCACTGATGCGCGAGGAGGCTGACGCGTTCTTCGGTGATGAGGACCGGGTCGGGGAGGACGACCGTGGCTGATCGGTTCGATGAGGGTGTTCTCGACACCTGCGTCTTCGTCGACCTCGGCGTCATCGATCCGGAGCGGCTCCCCCGGTATCCCGAGATCACCTCCGTCACCATGGCCGAACTCCACCAGGGTGTGGCGATGGCGAAGGACCCGGTGAGCAGGGCCCAGCGCACGGAGAAGCTCCAGAGCGCGGTGGTGGACTTCGCACCCCTGCCCTTCGACGGCGAGGCGGCGGCCCGGTACGGAACACTCGTCGCCCTCACCCTCGCCGCGGGCCGCAATCCCAAACCGCGCCGCATGGACCTGATGATCGCGGCCGTGGCCTCGGTACACGGGCTGCCCCTGTACACGCGTAACACCGACGACTTCACCGGACTCGACAACGCCGTGCGGGTCGTCTCCGTCTGAGGGAGTCGGAGCATCCCGGCCGCGGGCACGGCGAAGGGCCGCCCCTGGAGGCGGCCCTTCGCGCTGCTTCTTCGTGTACGACCCGGCGCCCGGGTCAGGCCACCGGCGCCTCCTCGGCGCCGCGCGAGGTGACCCGGAGCCTGTCCGCGCCCTCGTCCACGTCCACCACCACGGTGGCGCCCTCGGCCAGGTGGCCCGACAGCAGCTCGCGCGCCAGCGGGTCGCCGATCGAGGACTGCACCAGTCGGCGCAGCGGACGCGCGCCGTAGTTGGGGTCGTAGCCGGTCAGCGCCAGCCACTCGCGGGCGTCCGCCGTCACCTCCAGCCCCAGCCGCCGGTCCGCCAGCCTCCGGGCCAGCTTGTCGACCTGCAGGTCCACGATCCGCGTCAGGTCCTCGGTGGAAAGCGCGTCGAACATGATCACGTCGTCCAGCCGGTTGAGGAACTCCGGCTTGAACGTCGCGCGCACCACGTCGAGCACGCGGTCGCGGCGCACCGACTCCTCCAGCGACTGGTCCACCAGGAACTGCGACCCCAGGTTGGAGGTGAGGATCAGGATGGTGTTGCGGAAGTCCACCTGACGGCCCTGGCCGTCGGTCAGGCGGCCGTCGTCCAGCACCTGGAGCAGGGTGTCGAACACCTCCAGGTGCGCCTTCTCCACCTCGTCCAGCAGCACCACCGTGTACGGGCGGCGGCGCACGGCCTCGGTGAGCTGGCCGCCCTCCTCGTAACCCACGTAACCGGGGGGAGCGCCCACCAGCCGCGACACCGAGTGCTTCTCGGAGTACTCGCTCATGTCGATCCGCACGATCGCGCGCTCGTCGTCGAAGAGGAACTCCGCCAGCGCCTTGGCCAACTCGGTCTTGCCCACGCCAGTGGGGCCCAGGAACAGGAACGACCCCGTCGGCCGGTCCGGGTCGGAGATGCCCGCCCGCGCCCGCCGCACCGCGTCCGACACCGCGGCCACGGCGTCCCTCTGCCCGATGAGGCGCCTGCCCAGCTCGTCCTCCATGCGCAGCAGCTTGGAGGTCTCGCCCTCCATCAGGCGCCCCACGGGGATGCCGGTCCACGCCGACACCACGTCGGCGACCTCGTCGGCGCCCACCTCCTCCTTGACCATGGTGGCGCCGCCCCGGCTGGCCGCCCTCTCCTCGTCCCGGCTGGCCTCCTCGACCTGCTTCTCCAACTGCGGGATGTCCCCGTACATCAGTCGGGAGGCCTCGCCGAAGTCGCCCTCGCGCTGGGCCAGCTCGGCCCGCGTGCGCAGGTCGTCGAGCTGCCCCTTGAGCTCACCGACCCGGTTGAGACCGGCCTTCTCCTGCTCCCAGCGGGCCACGAGACCGTTGAGCTGCTCCTGACGGTCGGCCAGGTCCGCGCGCAGCCGCTCCAGCCGCTGGCGGCTGGCCGGGTCCGACTCCTTGTCGAGCGCCATCTCCTCCATCTTCAGGCGGTCGACGGTGCGCTGGAGCTCGTCGATCTCCACCGGGCTGGAGTCGATCTCCATGCGCAGCCTGGACGCCGCCTCGTCGATGAGGTCGATCGCCTTGTCCGGCAGGAACCGCGCGGTGATGTAGCGGTCGGACAGGGTCGCGGCGGCCACCAGGGCCGAGTCGGCGATCTGCACCTTGTGGTGCGCCTCGTAACGGCCCTTGAGACCGCGCAGGATCGCGATCGTGTCCGCGGCCGAGGGCTCGCCCACCATGACCTGCTGGAAGCGCCGCTCCAGGGCGGGGTCCTTCTCGATCTTCTCCCGGTACTCGTCCAGGGTGGTCGCGCCCACCATGCGCAGCTCGCCGCGCGCCAGCATGGGCTTGAGCATGTTGCCCGCGTCCATGGCGCCCTCGGCGGCGCCGGCGCCCACCATGGTGTGCAGCTCGTCGATGAACGTGATGACCTGGCCCTCGGACTCCTTGATCTCCGAGAGCACCGCCTTGAGCCGCTCCTCGAACTCGCCCCGGTACTTGGCGCCCGCCACCATCGCGGACAGGTCCAGGCTCACCAGCCGCTTGCCCACCAGGGACTGCGGCACGTCACCGGCCACGATCCGCTGGGCCAGGCCCTCCACGACCGCGGTCTTGCCCACGCCCGGCTCGCCGATGAGCACGGGGTTGTTCTTGGTGCGGCGGCTGAGCACCTGGATGACCCGCCGGATCTCGCCGTCGCGGCCGATCACCGGGTCCACCTTGCCCTCGCGGGCCCGCTCGGTCAGGTCCACCCCGTACTTCTCCAGGGCCTGGTAGGTGTCCTCCGGGTTCTCCGAGGTCACCTTCCCCGAGCCGCGCACCCGCTCGAACCCCTCCAGGAGCGCGTCGGGGGTGGCGCCGGCCTCTGTGAGCAGCTTCGACGCCTCGCCGCCGTCCGCGGCCAGCCCCACCAGCAGGTGCTCGGTGGAGACGTACTCGTCCTCCATCTGCTGCGCGCGCTGGGCCGCGGTGTTGATGGAGACGATCAGCTGGCGCGAGGAGCTGGGTGAGCCGACGGTGGAACCGGCCGCCTTGGGCAGCGCGCCGACGGCCGCCTCGACCTTGTCCCGGAGCGCGTCCGGGTTGGCCCCGACCTCCTTGAGCAGCGGGCGGGTGATGCCCTCCGCCTGGTCCAGCAGGGCCGCCAGCAGGTGCACGGGCTCCGTCTGCGGACTGCCGTCAGTGGTGGCCCGGCGGATCGCCACCGACAGGGCCTCCTGGCTCTTCTTGGTGAGCTTGTAGTTCATGCGCGGTGACTCCTTTCACGAGTAGTGTCACGGGGGGTGATGTCCGACGGCCGACCGCGCCCCCGTGTCGCCGTGGCGGAGTTCCGTCAGCCCTGCTCGTCGTCGGTGCGGCCCGGGGCGCCGCGGCCCCTGCCCCGCTCCTCGTCGTCGTTCCCGGGCTCGGCGGTGTTGAAGATCGTCACGCGGGTGCGGCGCACCAGTTCGCCGCGCACCCCCGTGCCGCCGTCGGCCGGGCGGCCCCGGCGGGCCACCGCCCGGCGGGCCGCCTCCAGCTCGTTGGCCAGGTGGAAAACCTGCTCCCGTAGCTGCTCGACCTCGTGTTCCAGTTCCAGGATCCGCTTGATCCCGGCGAGGTTGATGCCCTCCTCCTGGGACAGCCGCTGTACCTGGCGCAGCGTCTGCACGTCGCGCATGGAGTAGCGGCGCCCGCGGCCGGACGCGCGGCCCGGCGAGACGATCCCCAGTCGGTCGTACTGGCGCAGGGTCTGCGGGTGCATCCCCGCGAGCTCCGCGGCGACCGAGATCACGTAGACCGGAGCGTCAGCGCCGAAGGAGTCGTTCACGTCGTTCACGCACCCTTCGCCCGCGTTTCGAGGCCGTCGCGCGGGTCGTAGTCGGAGGTCACGGCGCGGAACTTCTCCAGAGCCTCGCGCGCGTCCCCGTTGAGAGTCCTCGGTACCGCCACCTCGATCGTGACGAGCATGTCGCCGGTGGTGCCGTCCTTGCGGTTCGCGCCCTTGCCGCGCACCCGCAGCTTGTGCCCGTTCTGCGTGCCCGGCGGGACCTTCACGGTCACCGGGAAGCCGTTGAGGGTGGGGATGCGCACGTCCGCGCCCAGCGCCGCCTCGGGGAAGGTCACCGGGACGGTGATCGTCACGTTGTCGCCGCTCCTGCCGAACACCGGGTGCTCCTTCACGTGGACGACGACGTAGAGGTCACCCGTCGGGCCGCCGTTCTCGCCCGGCGCGCCCTTGCCCTTGATCCTGATCCGCTGCCCGTCGGACACGCCGCCGGGGATGCGTGTCTGGACGGTGCGGGTGCTCCTGCCGCGCCCGCTGCCGCTGCACGTGGGGCAGGGGTCGTCCACGACCAGGCCGCGGCCCCTGCACTCGCTGCACGGCTCGGACAGCGAGAAGCCGCCCAGGTTGGTGTTCTCGTGCCCGGTGCCGGAGCACTTGGGGCACATCCGCGGCGCGGTGCCCGACTTGGCGCCGGTGCCCTTGCAGGTGGGACAGGCCGCCTCGCTGGCCAGTTTGAAGGAGCGCGTGGCCCCCTCGGCCGCCTCGCGGAAGGTCAGTGTCGTCTCGGTCTCGACGTCGGCACCGCGTCTGCTGCGGGTGGTTCCGCCGCGCCCTCGGCCGCCGAACAGCCCGCCGAAGAGGTCGCTCAGCCGCTCGCCGCCGCCCGCGGTCCCCGTCCCGCCGGTGCCCTGGCCGAACAGGTCGCCCACGTCGAACCCGCCGGGGCCGGTGCCGCCGCCGGGGCGGTAGGAGCCGCCGAACAGAGACCGCGCGTTGTCGTACTCCTTGCGGCGCTTCTCGTCCGACAGGACGTTGTAGGCCTCGGAGATCTCCTTGAAGCGGTCGGCCGCGCCGGGGTCGTCGGCGTTAGCGTCCGGGTGGTTCTCCCTGGCCAGCTTGCGGTAGGACTGCTTGATCTCGTCCTTCGAGGCCGTCTTTGAGACTCCCAGGACCTTGTAGTAGTCCTTCTCCAGGTAGTCCTTGGTGCCCATCGACTGGTGCCTTCCCCCGCTGGTGCCGGTTGCGTCCGATGCTTCCATGTGACCCCGCACCGTGTCGGGCCGGGGTCCGGCTCCGGCCGCGGCCGCCGCTCAAGCGGGGCCGCGGCCGGAGGATCAACGGGCGGACCCGTTACCTGTCGTCTTCCCCGCCGTCGGCGCCGTCCGCGGACGGGGACTCCCCGCCGGGACCCTCGCCCCCGGCGGCCGAGCCGGACGCGGCCTCCTCGCCGCCGTCGGCGGGATCGCCGACGACCACGCGGGCCGGGCGCAGGACCCGTTCACCGATGCGGTACCCGGGCTGGAACACCTCGATCACGGTCTGGACCGAGATCCCCGGGACGGGGACCAGAGTGAGCGCCTCGTGGATGTTGGGGTCGAACTCGTCGTCCTTCTCCGCGTACCGCTCCAGGCCCAGCTTGGTGACCACGGCCTCCAGCGCCTCGCCCACCGCCTTGAACCCGCCGTTGAGCTCGTCGTGCTCACGGGCCCGGCCTACGTCGTCCAGGATCGGCAGCAGTTCGCCGAGGACCTGGGCGGTGGCCATCTCGCGGACGGCCACGCGGTCGCGGTCCACGCGCTTGCGGTAGTTGGCGTACTCCGCCTGTACCCGCTTGACGTCGTTGGTGAGCTCGACGACCCGCTCGTCCGCGTTGATCGCCTCCGACACCACCGACTCGGGGGTGTCGGGGACCTCGACGTCCTCCAGGTCGGCCTCGACGACCTCCTCCTCGGCGACCTCGGGGATCTCCTCGGTCGTGTCGCCCTCGGCCTCGGGGTCGCGGACCTGCCCGGTCTCCGGGTCGATCCGGCGGTTGTCCCGGATCACCGGCCCCTGGCGCTCCTCACCGTCGCCGGTGCCGTTGGTGTTCTCCGACGGTGCCATCTGAGACACGCCTCCTTCCTCGACTCGACCCGGGATCAGGACTGCTGGTTGCCCTGGGTGCCCTTGTTGTCCTCATCGACGATCTCGGCGTCCACGACGTCGGCGTCGTCGGAGGAGGTCTGGGCGCCCTGGGCGGCGTCGCCCTCGGCGCCCTGCTGGCCCTGGCTGTAGATGGCGGAGCCGATCTTCTGGCTGGCCAGCGCGACCTTCTCGCTCGCGGTGCGGATGGCCTCCACGTCGGAGCCCTCCAGCGCGGTCTTCAGCTCGGCGACGGCGGCCTCGGTCTCGGAGCGCACGTCCGCCGGGACCTTGTCCTCGTTGTCCTTGATGACCTTCTCGGTCTGGTAGACGAGGGACTCGGCGTTGTTGCGGACCTCGGCCTCCTCGCGGCGCTTGCGGTCCTCCTCCGCGTACTGCTCGGCCTCGCGGACCATCTTGTCGATGTCGTCCTTGGACATCGCGGAGCCGCCGGAGATGGTGACGGACTGCTCCTTGCCGGTGCCCAGGTCCTTCGCGGTGACGCTGACGATGCCGTTGGCGTCGATGTCGAAGGCGACCTCGATCTGCGGGACGCCGCGCGGCGCCGGGGGCAGACCGGTCAGGTCGAAGACACCCAGCTTCTTGTTGTACTGGGCGATGTCGCGCTCACCCTGGTACACCTGGATCTGCACGGAGGGCTGGTTGTCGTCGGCCGTCGTGAAGATCTCGGAGCGCTTGGTCGGGATGGTCGTGTTGCGCTCGATGAGCTTGGTGAACACGCCGCCCTTGGTCTCGATGCCCAGCGACAGCGGGGTGACGTCCAGGAGCAGGACGTCCTTGACCTCGCCCTTGAGCACACCGGCCTGGAGCGAGGCGCCGATGGCCACGACCTCGTCCGGGTTGACGCCCTTGTTGGGGTCCTTGCCGGTCATCTCCTTGACCAGTTCCACGATGGCGGGCATGCGGGTGGAGCCGCCGACCATGACCACGTGGTGGATCTGGTCCAGGCTGATCCCGGCGTCCTTGAGGACCTGCTGGAACGGGGTCTTGGTCCGCTCGACCAGGTCGGCGGTCAGGCGCTGGAACTCGGCGCGGGAGAGCTTCTCGTCCAGGTGCAGCGGGCCCTCGGCCGAGGCCGTGATGTAGGGCAGGTTGATCGCCGACTCGCTGGAGCTGGACAGCTCGATCTTGGTCTTCTCCGCGGCCTCGCGCAGGCGCTGGAGGGCCATCTTGTCCTTGGACAGGTCCACGCCGTTGGAGTTCTTGAAGCGCTCGACCAGCCAGTCGACGATGGCCTGGTCCCAGTCGTCGCCGCCCAGGTGGTTGTCGCCGTTGGTCGCCTTGACCTCCACGACGCCGTCGCCGACCTCCAGGAGGGAGACGTCGAAGGTGCCGCCGCCGAGGTCGTAGACCAGGATGGTGGCCTCGTCCTCCTTCTCCAGGTGGTAGGCCAGCGCGGCCGAGGTCGGCTCGTTGATGATGCGCAGGACGTTGAGGCCCGCGATGGTGCCGGCCTCCTTGGTGGCCTGGCGCTGGGAGTCGCTGAAGTAGGCCGGGACGGTGATGACCGCGTCGGTCACGTCCTCGCCCAGGTAGGCCTCGGCGTCGCGCTTGAGCTTCTGGAGCACGAAGGCGCTGATCTGCTGGGGGTTGAAGGTCTTGTCGTCGATCTTCACCGTCCAGTCGGTGCCGATGTGGCGCTTGACCGAGCGGATGGTGCGGTCGACGTTGGTGACCGCCTGGCGCTTGGCGACCTCGCCGACGAGCACCTCACCGTTCTTGGCGAAGGCGACGACGGACGGGGTGGTACGGGCGCCCTCGGCGTTGGCGATGACCGTGGGCTCGCCGCCCTCCAGGACCGCGACACACGAGTTCGTAGTACCGAGGTCGATTCCGACCGCACGTGCCATGGTTGCTTCCTCCGTCAAAGTTGAGTCGTTCAGACGTAATTTTGCTTCGTCGGCTCAGGGCTGTCAAGTCAGTTGAGTTGACCCGACTCAAGTTGGTTCCTACGTCCTGACAACGGGCGGCCGGACCGGGATGTTCCCGACCTGGGCCCTCCGACCGGGGATATGGGCGAACCCCGGGACAAGTCGGGGAGAACCTTGACCCGCAAGATCAGGGAGGGCCGGGGTTCCCCCGGGGTGGCTTCGGGGGTGCGGTCGCGGGCGGCCCCGGAAGGCGCGGTCACCGGAGGGGCGCCTTCCGGTCAAGCGGAGGGAAACGCCCGTGTCGCGCCGCCGGGCGCCGGCGTCCTGCGGCCCACGATGGCCCTGCCGCCGAAGCGCCGGCGCCGAAGCGCCGGTGCCGCCGGACGGCGACCGCCGCGGCGGCTTCCCGCCGCGTCCGCCGTACCCCTGAAACGGAGACGCCCGTGACGCCCAAGGCCCTGCTCGCCTCCGCGCTCGCCGCCGCGGTGCTGCTGCCCGTGCTGGGCGCCGCCCCCGCGTCCGCCCAGGACGAACCGAGGCTGATCGGGGGCACCACCGCGCCCGCCGCCGGGGTCCGGGCTCCCGCCGCGGAGGCCCCGCCGTCCAGCGTCGGCGTCGCGGCGCCGCCGGGGGAGGCCGCCGGGACCGCCGAGGACGCTGACGCGACCGCCGCAGAGGGTTCCGGTTCCGGGGAGGGCGCCGCCGGGACCGACGGGGACGGCCCCGCGTCCGGGGGAGACGTCGGGGACGCCTTCTCGTCCGCGTACCGGCACAACACCTTCGAGCGCCCGGAGGCGGGCACCGCCTACACCCTCGACGAGTGGGAGGAGGACGGCTGGCTCGCCTCCAGTGCCAGGGGCCTGGAGGAGCGCGCCGTCATCGACGACTCCGTGCCCGCCCACGGGGGCGGGCAGTCGCTGCGCGTGCTCTACCCCGAGGGGAAGATCGGCGCGCAGGAGTCCGGCGGGCTGGCGCCGTTCCGGCTCTCCCCGGCGCGCGAGTACTACCTGTCCTTCTGGGCGCGCCTGGGCGAGGACTTCAGCTGGGGGACCACCTCGTTCGGCGGGAAGCTGGGCTTCGGGCTGGCCGGGGGCGCGGGCTGCTCGGGTGGGGACGTGTGCACCGGGGAGAACGGCTACAGCTCGCGCGTGGTCTGGCGCCGCGACGGCAAGGCGGAGCTGTACTACTACCACATGGACAAGGCGGGCGAGTTCGGCGACTCCGAGCCCCTCGTCGCGGACGGGACCGCCGTCCACCTCCCCCGGGGCGAGTGGGTGCACATCGCCCAGCGGGTCCGCGTCAACACCGTCACCGACGGCCGGGCCGAGCCCGACGGGGAGATCGAGGTCTTCTACAACGGCGAGCCCGCCGCGCTGGTCACCGGCCTGCGCCTGGTGACCGACGACGACCTGGTGGACAAGGCCTACCTCTCGTCCTTCTTCGGCGGCTCCACCGAGGGCTTCGCCCCGGCCCACGACAGCTACGCCTGGTACGACGACCTGAAGGTCTCCACCTCGCGCGCCGACATCTGCGAGCTCGGCGGCTGCGTCTGACCCCCGGCCGGCCCCGCCCCGAGGAGCCGTCCACAGGCGCAGGGCGGGCGTTGCCGGAGGCCGGGGCCCTTCGCGAGACTGGAATACGGGGGGTCCCAGGGCGTCCCGGGCTTCGCCGTGCCCGCGCGCCGCACCGCTCACGAGGGCGGACCCCGCGCCCGGCCCCCGGAGGTTGTCCACAGCCGCGGATCCGTGGTTGTTCCACTCCCGGCGATGCCGCAACCTGGTAATAGGGGAGAGACGGTGAAGTCACCGATACCCCCGTCGAGTCGTCCCGCGCCCGCCGTCCGCTACATATAGGACGTGCGGTGCGCCCGAGCCCTGTTCGGGCACACCCGCGCGGTCCTGCCGCACCGGTACCGGCGCGGGCGCGCCGACCGGGTTGCGCGACCCGGCGGCCCGCGGCGACGGCGGTGGGGCGTCCGTCCCGTGAGCGGTCGGGCGTCCGGTGGCGACCGCGGCATTACTCGCTAGTAACATATAGTTCGACCCCCGGTGTGTGGCGCACCGGACGACGAAGCAGGATGGGAGGCCACGGACGATGCTGTACCTGACACTGGGCATCATCACCTCGGTCTTCGCCGTGGTCGCGTTCACCGTGTTCGCTCTGGGTATCCGCCAGATCGTGCGAACCGTGGGTGTCGGCCGCTCGGTGGAGCCGGAGCGCAAAGGGCCGTTCGGACAGCGGCTCACCATGGCGCTCATCGAGATCCTCGGGCACGGGCGGATGCTCAAGCGGCCCTGGATCGGCGTCGCCCACTGGTTCGTCATGGTCTCGTTCCCGCTGCTGGTCTTCACCGTCGTGGAGGCCCAGGGCGAGGTCTTCGACCCGCACTTCAAGCTGCCGATCATCTACGACTGGGCCCTCTACGGCCTGCTGATCGAGTTCATCGCCGCCGCCAGCCTCGCGGGCATCGTCGGCCTGACCGTCTACCGCCTGCTGAACGGGCCCAAGCGCCTGGGCCGCCAGTCCCGGTTCGCCAACTCCAGGCACTGGACCGCGTACTACGTCGAGGCCTACCTGTGGGGCCTGCTGATCTCGATCTTCGTGATCCGCGGTCTCAAGTCGGCCATGGGCGACTTCCCGTTCCCGGCCTGGGCGACGCCCATCTCCACCGGCCTCGGCGCGATCCTGCCCGGCGACCCCGCGATCGCCGAGCCCGCCATCGCGCTGGTCGCCGCGTTCAAGCTGATCATCAGCTACCTGTTCTTCGTGGTCATCGCCCGCGTGCTCACCATGGGCATCGGCTGGCACCGCTTCCTCGCGCCGGTCAACATCTACTTCAAGCGCAACGCCGACGGGGCCCCGTCCCTGGGCGCGGCCAAGCAGATGATGGACAAGTCCGGCACCAAGCCCCTCGACTTCGAGGAGGCCGACCCCGACGAGGACCCGTTCGGCGCGGGCAAGCTGGAGGACTTCACCTGGAAGGGCCTCCTGGACTTCACCTCCTGCACCGAGTGCGGGCGCTGCCAGTCCCAGTGCCCCGCCTGGAACACCGGCAAGCCCCTCTCGCCCAAGAAGGTCATCCTCGACCTCCAGAAGCACACCTACGAGAAGGCCCCGTACCTGCTCCAGGGCATCACCGAGGAGACCCTCGCCGAGAAGCCCGACGAGAGCCACGCGGGCGTGGACGTCCTCGCCCTCCTCAACCGGCCGCTGGTCGGCACCGAGGAGGAGAACGGCGTCATCCACCCCGACGAGCTGTGGGCCTGCACCAACTGCGGCGCCTGCGTCGAGCAGTGCCCGGTGGACATCGAGCACATCGACCACATCCTCGACATGCGCCGCTACCAGGTGATGGTCGAGTCCAACTTCCCGTCCGAGGCCAACACGCTCCTCAAGAACCTCGAGAACAAGGCCAACCCGTGGGGCATGGCCGAGGACCGGCGCATGGACTGGATCGAGGAGCTGGCCTCCCGGGAGGAGAACCCTGTCGAGGTCCGGGTCGTCGAGGACAAGCTCCCCGAGGGGACCGAGTACCTGTTCTGGGTCGGCTGCGCCGGCGCCCTGGAGGACCGCGCCAAGAAGACCACCAAGGCCATCGCCGAGCTGCTCGACATGGCGGGCGTCGAGTTCGCCGTGCTGGGCGGCATGGAGGCCTGCACCGGTGACCCCGCGCGCCGCCTGGGCATGGAGTACGTCTTCCAGATGCTCGCCCAGCAGAACGTGGAGACGCTGAACGAGGCCGGTGTCACCAAGATCGTGGCCAGTTGCCCGCACTGCTTCAACACGCTCGCCAACGAGTACCCGCAGCTCGGCGGCGCCTACGAGGTCGTGCACCACAGCCAGTTGCTGGCCAAGCTCGTGGAGGAGGGCAGGCTCACGCCGGTCAACTCCGTGGAGGAGAACATCACCTACCACGACCCCTGCTTCCTGGGCCGCCACAACAAGGTGTACACGCCGCCGCGCGACATCATGGCGCAGGTGCCGGGGGTCAAGACGCAGGAGATGCACCGCCACAAGGAGCGGGGCTTCTGCTGCGGCGCCGGCGGCGCCCGCATGTGGATGGAGGAGCGGATCGGCAAGCGCATCAACACCGAGCGGGTGGACGAGGCCCTGACCACCAACCCCGACACCGTCTCCACCGCTTGCCCCTTCTGCCAGGTGATGCTCGGCGACGCGATCAACGAGAAGAAGTCGCAGGGCGAGGCGAAGGAGACGCTGGAGGTCGTGGACGTCTCCCAGCTCCTGCTGCGCTCGGTCCGCGGCGAGGCCCCCAAGGAGGAGGCCGAGACCGCCGACGCCCAGGGCTGACGCGGGGGCCCGGACCAGGGCGCCGGACCCGTGCGGGGGCCGGGGCGCCGACCACGCGGTCGGCGCGCCGGCCCCCGCGCCGTTCACCGGCGGTCCGGCCGGGGGCGGAACCGCTCAGGGCGAGGCGGCGAGGTGCTGGCCGAGGAACCCGTCCAAGCCGTGCCGGGTGACCTGGCTGGCGAACCCTCCCCAGTTGAGGTCGAACATGTGCTCCGCCCAGGGGATCTCCAGGTGCCGGTGCGGGACCCCGGCCGCGTCGAGCCGGGCGGCGAGGCGGCGGTTGTCCTCCGGGTCCACGAACAGGTCGTGGCCGGGCGTGATCAGCATGGTGGGCGGAACCTCCGGCGAGACGTACGTGATGGGCGAGCTCATCGCGTACTCCTCCGGGATTTCCTCCACGGAGCCGCCCATCAGGCGCTCGCTCTCCTCCAGTAGTTCCCCGCCCATCGGGGAGCTGCGCTGCCGCCAGGGCACCCGGGGCGCATCGGCGGTCCCGTCGGCCACCGCGTACCAGGCCACGACCGCGTCGACGCCGGTGTCGGGCACGTCGCAGCTCGGCGGGATCTCCTCGTCCGAGCTGTACGCGGCCAGGAGCGCGAGCAGGCCGCCCGCCGACTGGCCGGTGACGGCGACCCGGCCGGGGTCGGCCCCGTACTCCGCGGCGTGTTCGCGGGCCCAGCCGATCGCGCACTTGACGTCGGAGACCGGCACCGACCAGTCGCCGTCCGGGAAGTAGCGGTAGTCGACATCGAACACCACGCGCCCTCTGTCGGCCAGCCACGTGTCCCAGCGGGGCAGGAGGCTCTGCGGCAGGTCGTCCGCGCCCCCGTGGACGTTCACCACGATCGGCAGCGGTGCGTCCCCCTCCCGCTCCGCGGGCTCCCACACGTCCAGCTCCAGGTCCTGCGGGTCTGAGGCGTCCCCGACCGCCGACTCGCCGGTGCGCAGGTAGACGCGGGTCTCGGGTGCGCGGTCGGCGCTCGTGGCGAGTCCGGCGGTGTACTCGCCGAGGTCGAGCCGGACGCCCTCCGCGCGGGCGGTGGACCAGACCGACGCGGGCGGGACGAGCGCGGCGACCAACACCGCTCCGTTGGCCGCTGCCGCCGTCGCGGCGAGGCGCCGACGCCACACCGTTCCCGTGCCCCCCGCGTCCGGACGCCGCCCGGCCTCTTTCCAGGAGTTCGGACGCCCCGCCGCGAGCAGGGCCAAGAACAGGCCGACGGCGGCCAGGGCGACGAACACCAGGCTGAACTCCAGTACCAGCAGTCCGTACTGCCACGCGTCCCAGGAGGGCGGCGGCAGCAGGACGAGCGCGGCGGCGCCCACGCCGCCAAGCGCGGCCGTGCCCGCGAGGGCGGTCGCCAGCCAGCGGGCCGCCGTCGCGGCGCGGTTCCGTCGGTCCATGGTCTCCCCTTCGACAGCTTTTTCGATACGACTGTATCGATACGAACGTATCAGAATGGGGGGTGTGTCAGAATATGGCCGTGCCCAGGTACGTGGACAAGGACGGACGCCGCCGGCAGGTGGCCGCCGCCCTGCACCGGATCGCCGCCCGCGAGGGTCTGGAGAGCGTCAGCATCCGCACCGTGGCGGCCGAGGCCGGGCTCTCCGTCGGAGCCGTCCAGCGCGACTTCGGGACCAAGGAGGCGCTTCTCCTCTTCGCCATGCACGAGGTCGTCGACTCGGTCTCCGCGCGGCTCACCCGGGTGCGGATCGGCCCGGGCCTGCTCTCCTTCGCCGAGGGGCTGCGGCAGGTGCTCACCGACCTGCTGCCGACCGACGACGAGCGCCTGGCCGAGGCCCGCGTCTGGTCGGCGTTCTACGCCCGCGCGGCCGTGGACGCCGAGTTCGCGGAGGTGCTGGCCGGGTTCGACGTCCGGGCCCGCGCGGCTCTGCGCGCCGCCGTCGGCTGGGCGGGCGAGCAGGGGGAACTGGCCCCCGGCCAGGACCCGGAAGCCCTGGTGGAACTCCTGCTGGTCCTGGTGGACGGGATCTGGCTCAGCGCCGTACGCCAGCCCCCGGGGGCCCCGCTGGACGCCCAGCGCACCGCGGTGGAGGCGGCGGTCGCGGCGGTCACGCGCGGGTAGACCCTCGCGGGGGCCGTCCGCGCCGTCGGTGCGAACCGGCCGGGTCGCGGCTCACCCGTGGCGGCGGCCCTTCCTCTCCGCCCTCCCGTCCGCTTCCCTCCGTGCGGCAGCACCGCCCCCGCGGGTGCGGCGCGTGGCGGGGGCTTCCGGAGAAGGAGATATTAGGTTAGCCTTACCTGACTGTCTTCTATTCGAGGTGGTCGCCCGTGAACGCCCCCGTCCCCCATCCCGCCGATCGCGCCCGCTCCACTCTGGCCCGCTGCGGTCCGGTGACCGTGGCGGCGGCCTCGGACCGCTTCGGCGAGGCGGGAACCGTGCGCCTGGAGGACGCGCCCCGCCACGTGCACGCCGACGGCGCCGTGAGCCTTCTCCTGCCCGACGGCCACCCGCTCACGGCCCCCCGCTCCCGGGGCCCCGTGGTGATGGCGGAGTTCACCGACCTGTCACCCGTGCTGATGCGCGACAGGGCGCGGGCGGTGCTGTGGGTGAGCGGCGCCGTGGAGGCGCTGGAGCACGCCGACGCGCGCGCACGCGCGGCCCGGCTGCCCGAAGCCGCCACCGACGACGGGCCGCTGGGGATCGGCCACGGGCTGACGATGGTGCTCCTGCGCACCGCCCTGGTGGTCCAGTCCGACAGCGAAGGCGCCCACGTGCTCGGCCCGGCCGAACTGGCCGCCGCGCGCCCCGACCCGTTCTGCCTCTGGGAGGCGCACTGGCTGCGCCATCTCGACGAGGATCACCCCGACCTGGTGGAAGACCTGCTCGCCGCCGCTCCGGGCGCCGTGCGCGGGGGCCGGCCCCGGCCCCTGGGAGTGGACCGCCTCGGGCTGCGGCTGCGGGTGGAGACCGTGCGGGGCCACCACGACGTGCACCTGCCCTTCAGCCGCCCGGCGCGCACCCCCGACGACGTCGCCGCCCAGGTGCACCGGTTGGCCGGACACCCCGTACCCCGGGGCTACGACCGAGGATGAGCTGTCGCCGGAAGGCGCGCGGACGGGGAGTCCGGGGGGCCGCGGCGACCGCGGACGAGTGGTCGCCGCACCGGCCCGATGACATTTGTCAGCGCGCGCGCCGGTATGTTCCGCCCTGCGGCCGGTGACAACGGCGTCTGTTCCGCGTGAGCCGTTCCGCGGGAACCTGGGGACATGACGATGACAGCGAGCACCGCGGCCACGGGCCCCGGCCGACAGGACGCCACCGGCCCGGCGGTGGTCGTCCGTGACCTGCACCAGCACTACGGCGACTTCGAGGCGGTCAAGGGGGTCTCCTTCGAGATCCGCCCCGGCGAGCTCTTCGCCCTCCTCGGGACCAACGGTGCGGGCAAGACCACCACCATCGAGACGATGGAGGGCTTCCGCCGCCCGAGTTCCGGCAGCGTCCGGGTCTTCGGCCTCGACCCCTACGGCCAGCCCGCCGGAGTCCGGGAGCGCACCAACGCCGTCCTCCAGGGCAGCGGCCTGCTGGAGGACCTGAGCGTCGCCGAGACCCTGCACCTGGCCCGCGACCTCGCGGCCGCGCCCAGGGACACGGACGAGACGCTGGAGCTGGTCGGCCTCGCCGACAAGCGCGGGGTCGCGGTCCGCCAGCTGTCCGGGGGGCAGAAGCGCCGCCTGGACCTGGCGCTGGCACTGCTGACCAGGCCCGAGGTCCTGTACCTGGACGAGCCCACCACCGGCATGGACGCCGAGGGCCGCATCGAGACCTGGCGCATAGTCAACGACCTCAAGCGGGAGGGCGTGGCGGTCCTGCTCACCACCCACTACCTGGAGGAGGCCGAGCGGCTCGCCGACCGGCTGGCGATCATGCACCGCGGCGAGATCCGCGTGGAGGGGACGATCCAGGAGGTCCTCGCGGGCTGGGGCGACCGGGTGAGCTTCGTGCTGCCCCCGAACGTGCGCACCGCCGACCTCCCCGACCCGCCCGGCACCGAGCTGACCGTGGAGACGCGCGACCAGGCCCTGTGGGCCACGTACACCGCCGGTGGTGAGGACGTGGCCGACCGGGCGCACCGCACGGTCGCGGCGCTGGTCGCCTGGGCCGAGGAAAGCGGGACCACCCTCAAGCACCTGCAGGTGCGCGGCGCCTCCCTGGAGGACGTCTTCCTCCGGGTCGCGGAGAGCGCGTCGGACCTCGCGACGGGCTGACCGGACCCCCGCCCGCACCACCCCGCCCTCCTCCACAGATGCCAGGAGCACCCATGAGCACGACCACCGCCGCCACGCGGCGCCCCCGACCCGCCGTCAATCCGCTGAGGCAGGGCCTGCGCCTGACCCGGACCGAGTTCACCCTGTTCGTGCGGTACAAGACCGCCTGGATGTACCTGGCCCTACCGCCGTTCTTCGCCTTCATGGCCATGAACCTCCCCAACCACGAGATCGTCCCCGGGTTCGGTACGGGGCAGATGGCGATGGTCGCCACCATCGGCTCCATCGGGCTCATCCTGGGAGTCGGCCATCCCTCCAACGTGTTCACCGCACGGCGGGAGGCGCTGGTCCTCAAGCGGTTGCGGGTCAGCGGGGTGCCCCAGCAGGCGGTCTTCGGCGGCGTCATCGCGGTCGTGGTGGCCCTCTCCCTGGCCATGGCGGTGGTGGTGGCCGCCATGGTCTTCGCCGTCTTCGGTACCCTTCCCCGGGACCCGCTGATGCTCGTCGTCGCGGTCGTCCTCAGCGCCGTCATGTTCTCCCTGCTGGGGCTGCTGCTCACCCCGCTCGTCCGCAACGCCGAGGCCGCACAGATGGTCTCTATGCTGCCCATGATGGCCTTGCTGTTCCTGGGCGGGGGCATCATCCCGCTGGAGTCGATGTCGGAGGGCGTTCGCCTGGTCCTCGGCTTCCTCCCCTCCGTACCGGCGGGGGAGATGGCGCAGACCGCCTACTCCGGACACGACGCCTTCCGGGGGTTCGGGGACGGCCGGGAGAAGGGCTACCTGGAACTGTGGATCGCGGCCCTGCCCTCCATCGGGATCATGCTGGCCTGGATCGCGGTGCTCGCTCTGCTGGTGCGCCGCTACTTCAGGTGGGACCCCCGCCAGCCGTAGGGCGGGCGCGGGGCGCCTGGGAGGCCGGGGGCGGACGACCTGCCCCGGCCTTTTCCCGCGCGGTCCCGGAAAGGCCTGTGGACAACCGTTCGGAGGGGTCCGCGGCTCCTACGGTTGTTGTGGTGCGGTCGACGGCGGCCGCCCGAGGAGCCGTCGGCCACGGCGGAGGAGAGGAGGAGCGGTGGGTCCCCAGGACACGTTCACCGCCGGGCACGGGCCAGCGGACCCGGCGGTCCCCTCCCCCGCTCCGGGGGCCGACACGGGCATGAACCCCCGTCTCCTGCGCAGGCTCCGGTTCGCGCGGTGGTGCATCCTGTGGACGCTGGGCTCACTGGCGCTGATGGTGCCCTTCGCGCCGTTCATGGAACTGGTCCTGAGCGGGGTCTCCTCCGTCGGCTCGGAGGACGGGGCCAGGATCTGGCCTTCCGCGGTCTCCACCGCGGTCGCCCTGTTGTGCGCGCTGTTGTGCCTGTGCATGATCCGGAGCCGGGTGGACGGGAGGAGGGTCGCCGACCCCCGGCTCTACTGGGGATCGCTCGCTCTGCTCCTCCCGGTGTGCCTCCTCATGCAGGTCACTCCGTACGTCTTCCTCGCCTGCACGTGCTGGTGGGGGGTGACGGCCTTCTCCGCCCCTCGGAGGCGTTCCCTCCTCGTCGGCCTCGCCCTGCTGGTGCTGCCCTGGCTGCACCCGGCCGTCACACTGGTGGACGTACCCCTCTTCGTGTTGGTGTTCTCCAACCTGTTCTCAGTGGGCTGGACCCTCATGATCTGGTTCGTCGCCCTGACCATGTTCCGCCTGTGGGAGGCCACGAACGAGGCTCTGGAGGGGGAGCACGCCCGTACCCGGCTGGCGGTGAGCCAGGAGCGGCTCCGCTTCGCCCACGACGTGCAGGGCGTGATCGGACAGGGCCTGACCGCGCTCGATGTCAGGGCCAGGCGGGCCGAACTGCTGCTGGAGAGCGATCCGGTGCGCTCCGCGGCCGAGATCAACGAGGTCCACGAACTGGCCCGCCGGGTGCTCCAGCAGGTGCGGTCGGCGGTCAGCGGCTACCGGGGGGTCGACCTGGCCGCGGAGGTGGAGCCGGTCGGCGCGGTCCTGCGCGCCAACGGCACCGAGACCGTGGTCGAGGGAACGGCGGTCCCGGAACGGTTCCCGGCCGTGGCCGGACTCGCCGCCTGGGTGGTGCGCGAGGGCGCCACCAACGTCCTGCGGCACAGCGACGCCCGCCGCTGCCGGATCTCCTTCTCCGTGGACGGGGAGGCCGGGAGCGGGGTCGGGTCCCTCGTGGTGGAGGTGTCCAACGACCGTGCGCGCGGCGGCCCGGACGAAGGCGCGGCCTCGGCCAGCGGTCTGGTCGGGCTCTCCCAACGTGTCGCTCGGGAGGGTGGCACACTGTCGGCGGACCGTACCGACGACGGCGGTTTCCTGCTCAGAGCCGTTCTTCCGCTGTCCGACGGGACCCGAAACACCGAGGAGTCACGTTGAGCGACCACGGCACGACCTCCGCCGAGTACACGGCCTCCGACCGGGAGGGCGACCGCAGGGTCCGCTTCGCCCGGCGCATCGTCATCGTCTCGGTGGGCTTCACCTCGCTGCTCGTCGTGGGCATGCCCCTGGTGGACGTCATCACGGCCGCGGCCTCGGACTGGCCCCTGTGGCGCTCCCTGACCGGGGTGGCAGTCTCCGTGCCGATCGCCGTGCTGCTGATCGTTATGCTCCGGGCCAGGCTGGACGGCAGGCGGAACCCGGACCCGCGCGCCTACTGGACCTCGCTCGGCCTGATCGTCGTGGCCGTCCTGTGCCTCCAGGAGCCGATCAACACCGTGCTCTTCCTGGCCGCGTGGTGGGGCACCGGGGTCTTCCTCGCCCCGCGCAGGCGCAGCGCCTACGTCACCGCCGCCCTGCTGGCGCTGCCCTGGCTCGTGGTCCCGTTCTACGGGTTCGAGGCGCAGTTCCAGCCGTTCCTCTACCTGCTGGTGTGGATGTTGATGGTCTTGAGCGGGCTGATGTTCGCCGGGGGCTCGCTCTCCATGATCTGGCTGTGGGACATCAGCCGCGAGGCCGTCGCCGGGCAGCGTGCCCGCGCCCAGCTCGCGGTGAGCGAGGAGCGCCTCCGCTTCGCCCGCGACATGCACGACCTGCTCGGGCACAGCCTCTCCGCGCTCGCGGTCAAGGCCCAGTTGGCCGGACGGCTCGTGGAGCGGGACCCCGGTAGGGCGGGCGCGGAGATGGCGGAGGTGCAGGTGCTCGCCAGACAGGCGCTCCAGCAGGTGAGGTCGGCGGTCAGCGGCTACCGGGAGGTCGACCTGGCGGGCGAGGCGGAGGCCGTCCGCGCTGTGCTCGACGCGGGGGGGACCAGAACGGTGACCACCGGGCTGGAGGGGCTGGCCCTGCCGCCGCGGACCGCCGCGCTCGCCGCCTGGGTGGTGCGCGAGGGCGGCACGAACGTCCTGCGGCACAGCGACGCCAACGAGTGCCAGATCAGCTTCACCCTCGCCCGTGACGGCGCCGTGGGCCCCCGGACGCTCCTGGTCGAGGTGTTCAACGACCGGGCCCGGGGCGGCGGCAGGGACGGGAAGGAGTCGGGCAACGGGCTCGCCGGCCTGTCCGAGCGGGTCGCCATGGGCGGCGGCACCCTGTCCGCGGCCCGCACCCCGGAGGGGGGCTTCCTGCTCCGCGCTGTCCTGCCGCTCTGACGTCCCGGTTCAGCGCGTGCCCAACGAGTCGAAGGCCGCGTCGATGTCCTCGCTGGCGCCGTCCCCGCCCTCGGTGTTGACCCCGAGCATGAACGCGCCCCGGCCGTCGTCCAGCTCCACGACCACGAAGCGGCCGTAGGCGTCCCCCGGGTCGCCGCCCATGGTCGCCCCGAAGGCGGGCAGCCCGACCACCCGGTCGATCTCCTCGGGGCTGAGAGGGCGGTCGGCGTCGGCCACCGCTATGAGCACCTCGGCGTACAGTTCGATCTCGTCCAGCGCGACGTGGTCGTGGAGGTGGTCGTGCAGGTCGAGGCTGTGGTTCACGTGAGCTCACCCCCTGGGACAACGGTGTCGCGGCAGGACGGGACACCCCGCGCCGGAGTGCCGTGGGTGCGGGTGCGACGGATCCGGACCCACGCGAGCGTGAGGAGTACCAGGCTACGCGCAGGGCGGACCGGTGCGCATGACCCGTGAGGACCAGCCGGCGGAGTCACCCGGGTTAGCCAGGAGGGGACCCAGCCTGGGCGGACGCGGTGCTTTCGGGCCACCGGGGTCGTGTCCAGGGTACGACTTTCGTCGCCGCCCGGCGTGACGTCAGGCCCAGGTGACCTCCTGGTGCTGGGCGGCGAGCGACGCGTAGTGGGCCGGAGTGTGCTGGAGCACCAGCCGGTCGTCGTCGTTGAGCTCACGCACCGCCTTGCCGGGCACGCCCGCCCACAGCGTGTCCGGCGGGACGGTCTTGCCCGGCGGCACGAGGGCGCCCGCCGCGACCAGCGCGCCCCGGCCGACGCGGGCGCCGCCCAGCACGATGGCGCCGATGCCGATGAGCGCCCCCTCCTCCACGACCGCGCCGTGCACCATCGCCTTGTGGCCCAGGCTCACGTCGTCGTGCAGGACGACGGGCTCGCCGGGGTCGGAGTGCAGGCCGCACTGGTCCTGGATGTTGACCCGCTCGCCGACCACGACGTCCTCGGTGTCGGCGCGCAGCACCGACCCGTACCACACACTGCTCCGGGCGCCCAGGCGCACGCGGCCGACCACCACCGCACCGGGCGCGATCCACGCGCTCGGGTGGACCTCCGGCCGTCCGAAGCCCGCTCCGCCCACGCGGGGCCCCGCGGACCCGCCTTCCGTGCGGCCGCTGTCCATCTCCTGGCCCTCCCTGCGTCTCGTACCGCCGTGTCCGTCATCCCCCGTCAGGGGGCGGATCAGCGGGAAGTTGACCGCTCTGCCCCCGTACGGGGATGATCGCGCATACCTTAGTAAGAACGTGACCGGGGTCCGCACGGCGATGTGCCGGTCGGGGATCTTGACGCGGCCGCGCCGCGCGTGTCTACCTTGGTCGCCTGGACGGTGTCCACGGCTCCACGCTCCGCTCCCGACCGGTGCCCCCAGGCGGCCGGGCCGGTATGCAGAAAAGAGCACTATCGGGCGTATGTCGCTAACGAGACCAGTCTGGTGTCTTGGTGACAATGGGTACGGGTCAACTCGCACCTTCTGCGTCGTACAGTCACAACGGTGTAAGGACATGAAGGGCACATGAGCGATATGTTGCCGGGCGGCGGACTCCAGCAGGACAGGTTTCCGACGGTGCGCAAGGGCGGCTATGACAAAGCGCACGTCGACGACTACTTCGTGCGGATGGACAACCAGGTCAAGAGCCTCCGCGAGCGCCTCCAGCGGCTGGACGACGAGCTGGAGCAGTACAAGCGCGACCTCGCCATCGCCCGAGAGAAGGCGCAGGTCAAGCCGGAGCACGAGCAGATCAGCGAGCGCATGGCCGAGATCCTGCGCATCGCCGAGGAGGAGGCCGAGGAGCGCCGCTCCAGGGTCGAGTCCGAGGTGAAGGAGGCCGAGAAGAAGGCCCAGGAGGAGATCGCCAAGTACCGCAAGGACGCCGAGGAGCACGCCGAGCGGATCCTGTCCTCCGCGCGCTCGGAGGCCCACTCGATGGTCGACAGCGCCAAGAAGGAGTCCGACCAGCTCCGGGACCAGGCCAAGCAGGAGGGCGAGCGCCGCCTGAACGAGGCCGAGGCGCGCGCGAAGAAGATCCACGACACCGCGGACCGCAGGCTCGCCACCCTCACCGCCACGCACGCCGAGGCGCTGCGCCGCCTCAAGGACATGCACTCGACCCTGGCCGACCTGGTCGCGGCCGAGGACAAGGCGGGCGCGCTGGACAGCGGGCTTTCCCGCGAGGAGACGGCGGCCGCTCCCGCCCCGGCCAAGCCGGTCCCGGCCAAGCCCGCCGCGGCGGCCAAGGCCCCGGCCCCCGAGCGCGCCGCGGAGCCCTCACGGCCCCAGCCCCGTCCCGAGGCGGCAGCTCCCGCCCCGACCAAGCCGGTCCCGGCCGTGCCCGAGGACAAGGACAAGGACGAGGCCACCACCGAGCTGCCTCCCCTCCAGCAGCAGCCGGACGAGGCGACCGTGCGCATCAGGCCGGTGGCCAAGCCGGAGCAGACCGGCCAGGACCCGGCGTCCTCCCCGAAGGACCGGGGCCAGTCCGCTCCCCGTCCCCCGCAGGGGGCCCGCTTCACCGGTCCCGCCCCCGAGGGCGACGAGGAGAAGCCGCAGTCCGGCCAGCAGCGGGGCCAGGCGGGTCCGCAGCAGCCGCAGTCCGGCCAGCAGCAGGGCCAGGCGGGTCCGCAGCAGCCGCAGTCCGGCCAACAGCAGGCCCAGAAGGGCCAGAAGGGCCAGGAGCAGGGCGGCGACCCGGGAATCACCGGTGTCTACCGCCACCCGGAGTCCGGCAACGACCAGCCGCCCAAGGGCGAGGACGGAGTCCGGGTCATCCGCAAGCCCTGACTCCGCGGCCGCGCGCGGACGGGAGCGTCCGGGGAGCCCTCACCGGCCCGCTCCCCGAGGTCCGCGGAGCGCCCCGGCGGCGCACCGGCCGGGAACGCGATCCGGGGGCGGGGACCATGTCCCCGCCCCCGGCGTTTTGTGGCCTGATGTAGGGTGACGTCCGCCTTGTCGCAGGCTGTCGGCTACGATGCCGACAGCCATGATTATCCGCGCGGCCATCCGGTCGGACCTCGGTGCGATTCTGCGTCTTCTCAGGGAACTCGGCGACACCACCCACGCGCAGAGCGCGCACGTTCGCATGTCCTCCGCCGCCGTACGCGCCTGGACGCGGATGGAGAACGACCCCGACCGCACGATCCTCGTCGCCGAGCAGCGCGGTCAGATCATCGGCACCCTGGACCTGCTGGTCGTGGCCAACCTGACCCACGACGCCCAGCCCTGGGCCGTCGTGGACAACCTCGTGGTCGATCCCCCGGCCCGGGGCCGGGGCGTCGGCCGGGCGCTCATGGAGGACGCGCTCGACCGCGCCACGCGGGCCGGGTGCTACAAGGTGGAGCTGCTGGCGCACGAGAACGGCCAGGACGTCCACCGGTTCCACACCGCGCTGGGCTTCGACAGCTCCGCCGAGGGCTTCCGCCGCTACCTGTGACCCGCGCGCGTCAGCGCTTGGCCGCCGAGCCCCCGCTCAGCGGCACGCCCCGCATGAACACCACGGTGACCAGCCCGATCACGGCGATGGGGATCCCCGCCAGGAACACGCCCTGCATGGCGTGGTCGAAGGCGCCCACGACCACCTCGCGGACCGGCTCCGGCAGCGAGTGCACCAGTTCGGGGGAGCCCTGCGCGGCCTCGGCGGCCTCCGACAGCCCGACCGACAGCTCCCGCGCCCCCGAGTCGGTCCCGGCCGCGGCGTCCGCCGCCACCCGGGCCCGCGCGTCGGCCGACGCCTGGGCCAGTTCGCCGTTGAGCCGTCCCACCATCACCGCGCCGAACGCGGCCACGCCGGTGGCGCCGCCCAGGTTGCGGAAGAACACGACGGAGGCCGTGCCCGTGGCCATGTCCGCCAGCGGCAGGGCGCTCTGCGTCGCCAGCAGCAGGATCTGCATGCACAGGCCCAGTCCCAGGCCGACCATCACCTGGCCCGCGACCACCGTGGTCAGCCCGGCGTCCAGATAGGCAAGGCTTAGGGCGGCGAACCCGAACAGGCACAGGGCCGTGCCCGTGACCGGGTAGGCCTTCCACCGGCCGCTGCCGCCCACCGCGTAGCCGGAGCCGATCGAGGTGAGCAGGAACGACGCCACCAGCGGCAGCGTCATCAGGCCCGACACGGTCGGCGTCATGCCGTGCACCATCTGGAGGTACTGCGGCATGTAGATGATCAGGCCGAACATCATCATCCCGACGCAGGCCGATCCGAGCGAGGACAGCACGAACGTCCGGTCGCCGAACAGGCGTGCCGGGATGATCGGCTCCCTCGCCCGCCGCTCGACCACCACGGCCGCGGCCGTTAGCAGGAGGGCCCCGGCACCCAGGGCGTAGGACAGCGGCGAGTTCCACGGGAACTGGGTGCCGCCCAGGCTGAGCAGCACGATCACGGTGCTCGCGGCGCTGAAGATCAGCCCGGCGCCCAGCCAGTCCACCGGCGCGTCGCGGCGGGGGACGGAGGGCATGGTGAACATGAACTGGATGACGACGAAGGCGAACAGGGCCAGCGGCACGGTGATGAGGAAGCACCACCGCCAGCCGAGCGGACTGTCCACGAGGAACCCGCCCACCAGCGGCCCCAGCACGGTGGACACACCGAACACCATGCCGATGAGTCCGCTGTAGCGGCCGCGCTCGCGGGGCGGGACCACGTCTCCCAGGATGATGTTGGGCAGTGTGGCCAGACCGCCGACGCCCAGGCCCTGGAGGGCGCGGGCCGCGATCAGCCAGTTGATGTCCTGCGCCAGGCCCGCGGCGACCGAGGCCGCGATGAAGATGCCCAGGGCGAGCTGGAAGAGGAGCTTGCGCCCCCAGACGTCGGAGAGCTTGCCCCACACGGGGGTGGAGGCCGTCATGGTGAGCAGTGCGGCCGTGGCGACCCAGGCCAGGCGGTCCTGTCCGCCCAGCTCCCCCATGATCGTCGGCAGGGCGGTGCCCACGATGGAGTTGGTGAGCATCGAGGTCAGCATGGCCAGGACCAGGCCGACCATGATGCGGCGCACCGCGCGGCGCGAGGGCAGTTCGGGGGTCTGGCCGTCGGCGGAGCCGACCGGGGCGCCCGCCGCGTAGGAGGCCTCGGGGGCGTCCTCGGCCGGGGCGCTCCCGTTCGGGGCCTCCGTCAGCGGTGTCCCGGTGGGAGGATCATCGGAGGTCCGTGTTCGCGCGACCGCTCGGGGTTCGACGCCCGGGGGAGTCTCCCCGGTTCCGGCTCCTCCACGCAACGACTGTTCCACACAAGCCCCCGATCGTGGACGCGCGAAAGGCCCCGCGGCGTGCTGCCGGGGGCGTCGTCCTGTTCCCAGGTATATGTAAACACTGTTGACCTGTCAAATCGATATCTCTCCGCACGTTTCGGTATGCGACGGTTCTCCGGAAGTGTCAACCTGGAGTCCTGACCGCCAGTTCGCAGCCGCCGAGGGGTACGCAGATGGACCGTCCGGAGGAAACCGGAGGCGGCCCCGGGCCGACGCGGGGCCGGGAGGCCACCAGAGCCCGCATTCTGGCCAGCGCCAAGGAGCTGTTCACCAACGAGGGCTACGGGTCGGTGTCGTCGCGGATGATCGCCGCGCACGCGGGGGTCAACGTCGCGCTCATCAACCGCTACTTCGGCGCCAAGAGCGGGCTGCTGACCGAGCTCCTGCGCGAGGACGGCGTCTTCCCCGGGCTGATCGAGGGCGAGCCCGCCACCCTCACCCGGCGCCTGGCGGAGCAGGCGGTGAGCCGTCTGCACGGCGAGGCCACCGCGCTCCAGCGCGCTCTGGACGACTCCGCGGGCGACCCCGACCTCCAGGCGGTCTACCAGGGACGGATCACCAGCGCGATGATCGACCCGCTGACGGTCTACCTCGGGGGGAGCGACGGCCGGGCGCACGCCTCGCTGCTCTCGGCCGTGATGCTGGGGCTGACCCGGGTGCGCGTGGTCGAGGGGGCCACGGCGCTGCGCGCGCTCGACCGCGACCGGCTCACGGACCGGGTCCAGGCGCTGCTGGACCTGTGCCTGGACGACTTCGCCGAAGGGGACGGGGACGCGTCGGGGGGCCGGTGACCACGGCGGCCCCGTCCGTCCGGGCGGACGACACGTTTTGCCGGGACGGCAAAGAACGTCGCGCCCCGCGGACCGCGCGTGGAGAGTGGGGCGCGGAGGTGGTCGACATGACCGGTGAACACGCGGCGGACTCCCTGCCCGAGGAGATGGGCGAGGACTTCTGGAACGAGCGCTACCGCTCACGGGAACGGATCTGGAGCGGCAGGCCCAACCGCCATCTGGTCGCCGAGGCGGCCGACCTCGAACCCGGACGGGCGCTGGACGTGGGCAGTGGCGAGGGCGCCGACGCGATCTGGCTGGCCGAACGGGGCTGGCGGGTGACCGCGCTCGACATCTCGACCGTGGCGTTGGACAAGGGAGCCGCCCACGCACGCGAGCGGGGCGGGGACGTGCCCGGGCGCATCACCTGGAAGCGGGCGGACGTGACCCGCTGGTCCCCGGAGGAGGGCGCGTTCGACCTGGTGACCTCGCAGTTCATGCACCTGCGCGAGCGCTGGCGCGCGCGGTTCTTCGCCGAGCTGGCCTCGGCGGTGGCGCCCGGGGGAGAACTCCTGGTCGTCGCGCACCACCCCCGCGACCTGGAGGAGGGCGTGCCCCGCCCGCCGGACCCGGACCTGTTCTACACGGGCGACGAGGTGGTGGCGGCCCTGCCCCGGCGGGAGTGGACCGTGCTGGCCGACGAGGTCCGCACCGGGAAGGCGGCCGTCGGCGAGGAGACCTTCACCGTGCACGACCTGGTGGTCCGCGCCCGACGCGGGGCCTGACCGGGGCCGGTCGGAGGCGGCGCGGCACGGCCGGGGCCCGGACGGGCCCCGGCCGCCCGGGCGGGGCTCAGTCCCGCAGTTTGGCCACCACGTCGATCTCGACCAGGATGTTCGCCAGGTCCGAGCCCACTGTGGTGCGCACGGGGTAGGGGGCGCTGAAGTGCTCCTCGTACACGGCGTTGAACTCCGGGAAGTCCGCCTTGAGGTTCTCCAGGTGGACGGTCGCCTTCACGACGTCGTCCAGCGTCAGGCCGTGCTCGGCCAGCACGGCGGAGATGTTGGCCAGCACCTGGGCGGTCTGCTCGCCCACGGTCGGGGCCACGCGGCCGGTCTCGGGCTCCTGCGGGCCGAAGCCCGCGGTGTACAGGAACCCGCCCGCGACCACTCCCTGGCTGTACGCCCCGGCCGGAGCGGGGGCCTTGTCGGTGCGGACCGCCTTCTTGGACATCCGTGGACTCCTTCGCTGGTCTGCTCCGGCAGCGCGTGCGCGCGCCGGTGCCCGTGCCGTTTCACGGGCGCTTTACTGGCAACAAAGTTACCAATTTTCTTCCGGGCAGCGTATCTTGGCCACACCGGACACCGGTCGGCCGCGCGCCGCACCGGAGTGGCCGGTACGTCGAACGGAGGAACAGTGCATTCCGAGACCGTACTCACCGGCGGACTGGTGGTCGACGGCACCGGCGGTCCCACCCGCCGCGCCGACCTCGTCCTCCGCGACGGCCGCATCGCCCGCATCGTCCCACCCGGCGGCGCGCGCACCACGGGCACCGTCGTGGACGTGGAGGGGCTCGCGGTCACCCCGGGGTTCGTCGACATGCACTCCCACTCGGACCTGGCCCTCCTCGCCGACCCCGCGCACGAGGCCAAGACCCTCCAGGGCGTCACCCTGGAGGTCCTGGGCCAGGACGGGCTCGGCTACGCCCCCGTCACCGACGACACCGCCGGGGAGCTGCGCGCCCAGCTCGCCGCGTGGAACGGGCGACCCGACCTCGACCACTCCTGGCGCACCGTCGGCGAGTACCTCGACCGGATCGACGCGGGCGCCCCCGTCAACGCCGCCGTCCTGGTCCCCCAGGGCAACGTGCGCATGGCCGTCCTGGGCGGCGAGGACCGCCCGCCCACCGACGACGAACTCGACCGCATGCGCCGGATCGTCGCCCGGGGCATGGCCGACGGCGCGCACGGACTGTCCGCCGGCCTGACCTACACCCCCGGCATGTACGCCACCGACGACGAGATCGTCGCCCTCCTCGGACCCGTCCGCGCCGCGGGCGGCTACTACTGCCCCCACCACCGCAACTACGGCTCCCGGGTCGTGGAGTCCTACCGCGAGTGCCTGGAGATCGCGCGCCGCGCCCAGGTCGCCCTGCACCTGGCGCACTGCCACGTCAACTTCCCGCAGAACCGCGGCCGCGCCCCCGAGGTCCTGGACGCCATCGACGAGGCCACCGTCCACTACGGCCTCGACGTCACCCTCGACAGTTACCCCTACCGGGCCAGCGCCACCCACCTGGGCGCACCGCTGCCCAGCTGGGTGCAGGTCGGCGGCACCGCGGCCACCCTGGAGCGCCTGCGCGACGCCCCCACCCGCGCTCGCGTCCTGCGCGAGATCGAGGAGGAGGGCACCGACGGCAACCACGGGGTCCCCATGGACTGGTCCGCCATCGTCGTCACCGGCGTCGCCGACCCCGGGCTCTCCTGGGCCGTCGGATCCTCCGTCGCCGACCTCGCGCGCACGCGCGGGCGCCTCCCCGGCGACCTCTACATGGAGCTGCTCGTGTCCGACGAGCTGCGCAGCGGCTGCCTGCTCCAGGTGGGCAACGAGGAGAACATCCGCACCATCATGCGACACAGCTCCCACACCGCGGGGAGCGACGGCATCCTCGTCGGCGCCGTGCCGCACCCGCGCGGCTGGGGCACCTTCCCCCGCTACCTTGGCCACTACGTGCGCGAACTCGGCGTGCTCACGCTGGAGGAGTGCGTCCGCCACCTCACCTCCCGGCCCGCGCGTAGACTCGGCCTCACCGACCGCGGCGTCATCCAGGTCGGCGCCGTCGCCGATCTGGTGGTCCTGGACCCCGCCACCGTGGACGCCCGCGCCACCTACGAGGAACCGCGCCTGGCCCCCCGGGGCATCCACCACGTCCTCGTGTCGGGAGACTTCACCGTCCGGGACGGCTGTCGCACCGACCGCCTGCCCGGCCGATCCGTCCGGAGGAACCGCCTATGAGCGAGCACCCGACCCCCTCGGGGAGCGGGCCGACCAGCAGTGCCGACGCCGTCTGCGTCGGCGAGACCATGGCGGTGCTCGCCTCGCCCGAGGCGCTCGCGGCCGGAACGAAGCTGGTCGTGGGCACCGGCGGCGCGGAGTCCAACGTGGCGGTCGCCCTGGCGGCCCTGGGGCACGCCGCCGCCTGGGTCAGCCGGGTCGGCGACGACCCCTTCGGCCGCATCGTCACCGGCGCCGTCGCCGGGGGCGGCGCGGACGTGACCGGTGTGGAGGTGGACCCCGAGCGCCCCACCGGCCTGTACGTCAAGGACACCGGTCCCGGCGGCGCGGGCGTGCTGTACTACCGCGCCGGTTCGGCGGCCTCCGCCCTGTCGGCCGCCGACGCCGAGCGGGTGTGGGCGCGCGACCCCGGCGTGGTCCACCTGTCCGGCATCACCCCGGCCCTGTCCGCGCGGGCCGCCGCGCTCGTGGAGCACCTGCTGGACCGGCGGACAGGGAACGGCGCGCTGCGCTCCTTCGACGTCAACCACCGGCCCGCCCTGTGGGGGGCCAGGACCGCCGCGCCGGTACTGCTCGACCTGGCCCGCCGCGCCGACGTGGTCTTCGTGGGCCGGGACGAGGCCGAGCGGCTGTGGGGCACCCCGGCGGCCGAGGACGTGCGGGCGGTGCTGCCCGAGGTGCCGGTCCTGGTGGTCAAGGACGCCGAGCACGGCGCGACCTGCTTCGACTCCGAGGGCGCGGTGTTCGTGCCGTCACCGCCGGTGGACGTGGTCGAGGCGGTGGGCGCGGGCGACGCGTTCGCCGCCGGTTTCCTGTCCGGCCTGCTCGACGGGCTGTCCGTGGAGCAGCGGCTGCGGCTGGGCCACGCGGTCGCGGGCGCGGTGCTGCGCTCGCCCGGGGACGTCCTGGAGGCCCCGCCCGCGGACGCGGCCCTCATCCGCGGCTCCGCGGGGGCCTGAGCGCCCGCACCGGTCCTCAACCGATGACGATGGCGCCCGCCAGGACCGGGTCGCCGAAGCTCACCGAGCCGTGTCCCGAGGCCAGCGCGCGGCTGCC
This sequence comes from Nocardiopsis sp. RV163, assembly GCF_001029525.1. Classification (NCBI taxonomy): domain Bacteria; kingdom Bacillati; phylum Actinomycetota; class Actinomycetes; order Streptosporangiales; family Nocardiopsidaceae; genus Nocardiopsis; species Nocardiopsis sp. RV163. Next base: position 47,731 of record NZ_LEKI01000020.1, read on the forward strand.
CTGGCAGCTCGTGCCCGCGAAGAGCGCGAACTTGACCCTGCTCTCCGTTGAGATCCCGGTGACGCCCCCCTGCCCGGTCTTGAGGGTGCGGCAGCCCCCGTTCTCCACGGTCTGCTGGTAGCCGGACTCGAAGGTGACCCGGACCGGGGGAGCCTGGTCCTGTCTGCTCGACAGCCCGGCGATCGCTCCGGCGATGGTGGCGGACATGGTGGCGAGGTTCGCAGGGCGGATCGGCACGGTAACTCCCCTTCTCTGCCGGCCCGCACGGGGCTCCCGGCGAGCACGGAGTTGGTTACTCTGTGTCATTTAGCTACAGCTTCACGAGAACCGAGAGGAGCCCCGGCGGAGTGTCGGCGGATTTCTGCGTCCGGCGACCGCCGCCGTCAGCCCCGGGGCGCGTCCGGGCGTTGTGGGGCGCCGCCGCCGCGCATACAATGCGGTTCGACCGGAACGGGGAGGTGAGGGCGTCGTGAACCTCCTTCTCGCGTTCTTCGAGTTCCTCATGCTGGGCGCGGTCCCCGCCGAACTCCTGCCGGTCCCCGGCTCCCTGGCGCTGCTGGTCGCCGCCGTCGGCGCGGCCGTCGCCTGGTACGTCCTCCGCGGCACCTGGGCCTGCCCGGCGCGCGACGCCGCCTCGGGAGCGGTGCGCGCGATGCGCCGCAGGTCCGCGCGCCTGCCCGTACTCACCCTGTGTGACCCCGACGCGGCGGGACGGCCCCGTCCCAGAGCCCCCGGCGCGGCCCTTCCGGCCGCTCGCTGACCCCTTTTCCGACACACTCCGGTGTGCGTGCGCGCGTGCGCGCCGCGCCCCGGACGCGCGCTCCGCCTCGCGCGGGCGCGGTCACGAGCGGCCCGACGTCTGTCCCCCTCCCACCGGACGAAGGGCCTTCCCGCCTTGTACAGCCTCGGGCCGATCTCGGCCGCCATGACCCTGCTCTCGACCGTCCTGTCCGCCCTCACCTCACTGCTCGCCCCCCTCGCCGGGGGCCTGGCCGCCGGGCTGGCCGTCGTGGCCCTGACCGTGGCCGTGCGCCTCCTGCTCGTCCCCCTCGGAGTGGTGCAGGTCCGCGCTGAGAAGGCACGCGCGCGCCTCGCCCCGCAACTGGCGAAAATCACCGCCCGGCACCGCGGGAACCCCGAACGGCTCGTCGCCGAACAGCGCCGGGTCTACGCCGAGGCGGGCACCTCCCCGCTGGCGGGCTGCCTGCCCTCCCTCGCCCAGGTCCCCGTCATGATCGCCCTCTACGGCGTGTTCATCGGCGCGGGCGGCGGTGAGGAGGCGATGCTCGCGCACACCTTCGGCGGCGTCGAACTGGGCGCGACCCTGCTGGGCGGCGCGGGCGGGGCGTCCGCGGCTCCCGTGTTCGCCGTGCTCCTGGGCCTGATCGCCCTCGCGGCCTGGGCCAACCGCCGGTACCTCATGCTGCCCGCGATGCGGGCGGGCGCCGAGGCCGACCCGGGCCGGCCCCGGCTCCCCGGGCTCCTGACCTACATGCAGTTCACGACCGTGGCGGTCGCCGCGTTCGTGCCGCTGGCGGCGGGCCTGTACCTGCTGACCTCCAGCGCGTGGGCGCTGGGGGAGCGGCTCCTGCTGCGCCGGGTCGTCCCGGACTGAGCCGTGGCGCGGTCCCCGGAGCGCTCCGGGGACCGCCGGTCCGTCAGAAGTCCACGCTGACGCAGGCCAGGCGGTCGCCCGCCGTGCCCGCCTCGCCCTCACCGGTGTGGGTGTGGTGCTCGTGCAGCACCAGCGACCGGGCCTCGCCCTCGCGGAATTCCCAGTCCACGGTGCTGCTCGCGCGGGCGTTGCCGTCGTCGTCGGTGGTGAAGTCCAGCCAGACCTCGTTCCCGGGGTTGGCGTAGGCGGGGTCGCTGGAGGGCTCGTCCTCGGTGGCGGCCGGGTCGGGCTCGTTCTGGTAGTGGGGGCCCGCGTCGGCCGGGTCGTCGCCGCAGGGCCGGGTGTGCACGTGGGCGCCGAAGTCGCGGTCCCCCTCCAGGCTGGTGCCGGTGAACTGCACGTGGGTCTGCCCGTCCTGGGTGCGCACCTGCACGTCGGAGGTGGCTCCCTCGGGCACGGCGGTCTCGTCGTAGGTGATGGCGCCCGCTCCCTCGCCGGGCGGCAGGAAGATCGACGCGGTCACGCTGGGCGAGGCGCTGGGCGAGGCCTGCGGGGACTCCTGGGCGGCCGAGCCGTCGTCCTCCGCGGTGTCGGACCGCGCGCAACCGGTGGCGAGGGTCGCGGTCAGTGCCAGGCCGACGGCGAGCGGTGTGATGCGCATGACGGAACTCCCGGTTGCTCTCAGCGGTCGCCCGCAAGACTACCCAAGGTACCCGAGGGATGACTAGGCGTGCGGAGCGCGTTCTGCCGGGGGCGGGAAGGGCGACCTGAGGGTGAAGGCCCCGGGGGTGGGGCCTTCGGCGCGCAACAGGTCCAGGCGCCTTCCGGCCTCCTCGACAGTGGGGATCGTACCGCTGGGAATCCACCACAGGACCAGATACGCCTCCCTCAGGTGCTCGAACCACTCGCGGCGCCCGCGCAGCAGCTCCAGGTGCTCACTGCGGTAGGTGAAGTTCCACAGCGACTCCACGTCCCGCCAGACGGAGTAGTTGATCAGGAGGGCGCCGCCGAAGGGCCGCAGGCCGGTCGCGTCCTCCTTGCCCTCCTCCACCAGTCGCCACACGAACCCCGGGGCGCTGTCGGCCAGCGCGTTGATCGGGTCGATGCGGGCGGTGAAGCCCGCCATGGAGGGGTCGTCGAGGGGGGCCTTGAGTACGCCGACGTTGATCTGGGCGAGGTGGTGCCCGGAGGGGGAGGTCTCGTTCACGGGAGACAGCAGACCACGGCCGGTCTTCTATGTCAATGATCGTTGTTTTTGGAAATCACCACGCAGCACCGGCCCGGACGGGCGTCCATCCGTGCCCCCGCGCCGTCCTCGCCGCGTCCCTCCAGCAGGCCGCGCAGCAGTTCCAGGTTGAGTCCGCAGGCGAGCGGGGGGAAGGCGCGGGCCAGGGTGTGGAAGGGGCAGTTGAGCAGCCGCACGCCGCCGTCCTCCTCCGGTGCCCCGTCCGGCCCGGAGCCGTCCCCCGGGGTGCGGGCCGCTCCCTCCTCGGGCTCGTAGCCCCGGGCCCGCAGCAGCTCCACCAGGGGCTCCTCCCGGTGCCCCGCGCCGATCCGGCGGCCCTCCTCGCGGGCGGCCGCGTGCAGGGCCTCCTCGGCCCCGTGCCGCTCCACCGCCTCCGCCAGCACGTGCGCGGCCAGTTCGTAGTCCCTCGGCGGCAGGTGCAGCGACAGCTCCCGGTCCGCCCGCCGGTACAGCTTGGCCGGACGGCCCGACCCCGGCCCCTCGCGGCCGCTCACCTTGCGGCGGGCCACCTCCAGCAGGCCCGCGTCGGCCAGCCGGTCCAAGTGGTGCGCGGCCAGGGTGCGCTGGATGCCGAGGGCGTCCGCGGCCTGGCCGCGGCCGACCTCTCCGCGCGCCGCGGCCACGTACTCGTACAGCCTGCGGCGCACGGGGTCGGCGAGGGCCTGCGCGGCGTCGATCGAGGAGTCGTCCATGCCCCCATTGTCGGCGCGGCCCGGTGCGGCGCGCAGTGGGACACTGGTGGACGACCACGACCCCTGCCGAACAGGTGACATGCGAACGATCAGACACGGCGGCGAGCACGAGCTGGAGATCCGCAGGTCCCGCTTCGTCTGCGCCCTGGCCAGGGTGGGCACCGAGGACGCCGCTCGCGCCTTCATCGCCGAGCGCCGCAAGGAGCACTGGGGCGCCAACCACAACTGCACCGCCTACGTGCTCGGCGACCGGGGCGGGGTCCAGCGCTCCAGCGACGACGGCGAGCCCTCCGGGACCGCGGGGCTGCCCATGCTGGAGGTGCTGCGGCGCCGGGAGATCACCGACACCGTCGCCGTGGTCACCCGCTACTTCGGCGGGGTCAAGCTCGGCGCGGGCGGGCTGATCCGCGCCTACGGCAACGCGGTGTCCGCCGCCGTGGACGCGATCGGGGTCCTGGAACGCCGCGAACTCCTCGTCGTGGACGTGTTCGCCGACTACGTGCTCGGCGGGCGTCTGGAGAGCGACCTGCGCGACTCCTCCCTGACCGTGCGCGACGTCGCCTACGCCGACAGGGTCCGGATCGAGGTGGCCCTGCCCGAGGCCGACCTGCCCGGGTTCGAGGTCCGCCTGGCCGAGCTGACCGGCGGGAGGGCGGAGTTCGAGGTGCGGGGGGCCACGGTCGTCGAGGTGGAGCCCTGAGCCCGCGCCACGTCCCATGGCTGTAACGACTCGCTCTCCCTGTGTCCGCCCGCCGCGGCGCGGCTTAGGATTTGCCGTAAACGTCATCGTTCGTGGGGAGAAACCGTCCATGCGCCGCTCACGGGTGCCCAGGGCCCTCACCTGTGGACTCGCGGTGCTGCTGGCCGCCGCGTGCACCGGTGATCCGGAACCCTCCGCGTCCCCTCCGGGCGAGGAGCCCGCCCCCGTCCCCACCGAGTTCGCGGGGCAGGCGCCGCCCGGTGTCGAGGGCGAGGTGCTGCGCTACCTGCACGGCGGTTCCGCCGACGTCCACGAGATCTTCGCCGACCCCCTCGGCGTGCGCATCAGCCCGGTCGGCGACGCCTTCCTGGTCAGTTCCGGCAGTGAGGACCGCCACCTGCTGCACGACGCCGCCACCGGCGAGACCCTCTGGGAGGGAGCGGCCCGCCTCGACGGCTTCGGCACCGACCGCGACGGCGAGCGGGTGCTGCTCATGGCGGACGCCGACGGTCTGCCGTTCGTCCTCGACGCCCGCGGCGAGCTGCTGTGGGAACCGGCGCGGGAGGGCGACGCCTACCTCGACGGCCTCGCCGTGCGCCGTCCCGAGGGGTGGGCCGCGGAGGAGCCCCACGGATCGTTCTCGCTGCTCGACGGCGGGGGCGACGAGCTGTGGGACTACGAGTTCGAGGCTCCGGCCCAGCCGGAGGAGGAGGCCGCCGAATCCGGGTCCGACGAGGAGGAGCAGGGGTCCGGGGCCGAGGGGGAGCCCGTGGAACCGGCCCTGGGCGTGCCCGTGGCCGCACGCGAGGACCTGGTCCTGCTCGCCACCGGAGGCCCCGTCCTGCACGCCCGCTCCGTCGGCGCCGACACCGCGGGCGAGGAGCTGTGGACGGTGGACGGTGAGGACGAGGACCTGGGCCTGCCCACGTCATCCCCGGTTCCCGCGCCGCAGGTGATCGGCTTCTACACGCTTCCCGGGCCGGACTCCGCCACCGGGTACGAGAGCGGGTCGGAGACCGCGAGCGAGTCCGCGTCCGAGGGCACCGGGGACCGGGAGGGCGCAGAGGACGGGGAGGAACCGGGGGAGGACGAGCCCGGAGGCGAGGATGTCCTGGTGCTGCGCTGGGCCCTGTCCGAGGCGCCCTCGACCCTCTCCGCGCACGACCCCGACACCGGCGACCTCCTGTGGACCCTGGAGGAGCCGGGCACGAACCCGGTCGCCGGGGCCTTCGCCCCCGACGGCGTCGCGGGCAGCCTCTACGACGGGGCCACCGGAACCCTCCTGCTGCCCCAGGCCAGCGGTGCCGCGCCGGTGGTCGCGGTCGACCTGTCCGGGGGGGAGGTCCTGTGGGGCCTGGAGGAGGATGCGGGGTCGATCTCCCCGGCCTTCGCCTTCGACGGCCTCGTCTACGGGGACTCCCGCGCCAGCGGCGGACAGGACCGGCAGTTGGTGCTCGACGCCGTCACGATGGACGTGGTCGAGGACGAACTCCCGGCGTACGTGGAGGCGGTCACCGAGAGCGGGCACGCCATCCTCGTGCACGACCGGCAGCGCTTCGTCTACGGGCCCCTTCCGGACGAACCCTCCCACGGGGAGTCCGGGGAGCCCTCCGACGCGCAGGGTTCCGGGGCTCCGGACGACGAGGCCAGCTGACCGGCGACGCCGAGGGGCGGCGCCCCCTCGGCGGCCTCCGGGCGCCGGTGCGGCGGGCTCAGCCCCTGGGCTCGGCCATCCGCAGGACCACGTCGATCCCCAGTGCGCCCGTGTGCACCGTGCCGTCGTCGAAGGCCTCCCACTGCCAGCGCGCGGCGTGCGAGGAGCCCGCGGCGACCACGATCACGTCCGGCGGCAGGCTCGTCAGCACGTGTTCGTCGGCCTGGCCCAGCGGGCGCGGGACCGCCACGACCGTCGGCGCCTCCGTTCCCGGGTCCAGCCCGTGGATCGGGTCCGGGGCCGCCACGACCGGGACCGTGTCGGGGACCAGCGAGCGCAGGGGGCGCCCCTGCCTGAGTACCCGTACCCGCAGGCCCGCCGCGTGCAGTCCGTCGGCGACCACGCGCACCGCGTCGGCGGCCACTTCCGGGTCCCCGTCCACCGCCAGCAGCCCGCGCACCCGGGTGAAGTCGACGTGCACCAGGGCGTCTGTCCCCTCCTTCTGCCCCAGGCACACCAGCACACCCCGCAGCGCGGCCCCCGTCTTGGTGTGCACGGACGTTCCGAAGCGCACCGGTGCCGACGACCGGCCGCTGCCGTAGCGCCAGGTGGTCGTGTCCACGGCGCGCCAGGAGGAGGCCGGAGGGGTCGCCCCGGCGGGTACCACGGCGGTCGTCTCCGAAGGCGTGGTCAGCATGGCTACGGGGCGCACGGGCACGTCGGCGGGCGCGCCGACCAGCTCGGCGTGCGCGGTCCCGGCCCGCCGCGCCGCGTCGGGGTCGGAGGCGATCAGGTCCGTCGCGGCCCGGCGCCGCCGCGCGGCCGCTCC